>CBAAAA010000019.1:0-21399 GCA_964658695.1 uncultured Solirubrobacteraceae bacterium
CTCCGTCGAAACCGTGGCCGTAAATAGCTGCAGTTGGCCGGGAGTCCTGCAGTCGGAGAGAAAAGCAAATCGTTTTCCATCGGGTGACCAGACCGGCGATTCCTCGTCGCAGAACCCGCTTTGCGAGCCGGCCGTTATTCGTCGCGGCGCTCCCGAAGCATCCGCAGCCGCAAGACGAATCAGTCTGGAACCGCGCTTAGCGCCGTCCACTTCCCAGAGAACCCAATTCCCATCCGGACTCAGGTTCGCCTCGTGAACGGAATGGACAGATGTCAGCAGGCGGTCCATCGCTGCGATTCGGCGTCGGTACGGATGATCCGCCTTCCCCTGCGAAGCCGGCGCCTCTGCTCCCAGACAGGCATGGAGAGAAAAAATGCACGTGGACCAGCGAAGTGCTTGAAGTACGACTCG
The DNA here is from genome assembly GCA_964658695.1 of uncultured Solirubrobacteraceae bacterium. Classification (GTDB taxonomy): domain Bacteria; phylum Acidobacteriota; class Terriglobia; order Bryobacterales; family Bryobacteraceae; genus Bog-105. The sequence continues at coordinate 412 of CBAAAA010000019.1, forward strand.
TGTCAGTTCACAAAGAGAGAATGGAACGAAATGAGCGGCGAAACCTCTCCCCTTGGTAGAAGCCTGTCGAGCGAAGTAATCTCCCAAAAGCTTGATGCGCTCCGTCCGGACATCACCTGCTTCCTTCAAAAGTTCGTGCAGCACCCGAGTCTGCCCGGAAAGGAACAGTCTGTCCAATCCTTCATCAGCGCAAAGCTGCAGGCGCTTGGAATGGATGTTAGCATTCTCGAATCTGTGCGCTCCGAGTTGGAAGCCCACCCCGCCTTCTGCGACGACAACATAGCGTTCTGCGATCGTCTCAATGTCGTCGGACGCTGGCCCGGCAGCAGCCATGGAGAGAGCCGGACACTGATTCTGAACGGACACGTCGACGTGGTGCCTGTTGGCAACGAAACGCTCTGGAATTATCCGCCGTGGTCAGGAGTGGTGGAGGACGGCAGACTGCATGGGCGAGGCTCGTGCGATATGAAGTCCGGCATCACGGCGGCGATCTTCGCGTGTCAGGCGCTGAAGGAACTGGGCTTCAATCCCGCTCACTCGGTAACAATCGAAACGGTGATCGGCGAAGAAAGCGGCGGGATAGGAACCTTGACCACACTCGTGAAAGGCGTGCGCGCAGCAGCCGCAATAATCATGGAGCCCACCAAGCTGCAGGTCTGTCCCGTTCAGAGCGGGGCATTGAGCTTCCGGATCCGCGTTCCGGGCCGGGCCATTCATGCCAGCATGAAAATCTTCGGCGTAAGCGCGATCCAGAACTTCTATCTGATTTTCAATGCCCTTGAAGATCTGGATCGAGCGCGGCATGCGCGCTATCGAAATCCGCTATTTGAATTCCCTGCGAATGTGGCGCCCATCAGTGTTGGCACGCTGCGATGTGGAGACTGGCCCTCCACCGTGCCCGACGAGCTGATAGCGGAAGGGCGTTTCGGGATCTTTCCTGGTGAGCCTCTTGCACAAGCGCGCGCAGAATTTGAGGCGTGTATTCAAGCCTGCGCCCGGACAGATGAGTGGCTGGCGAAACATCCGCCTGCAGTCGAGTGGTTCGAGGGTCAATTCGAGTCCAGCGAGACTTCGATCGATGAGCCGATTGCGAAGACCCTGCTTGCAAGCCACACCGCAGTGACCGGGAGCACTCCGCCAGTTTACGGAGCTTCGTATGGATCCGATCAGCGGCTGTTCACAAACAACGGCCAGATACCGACGGTGCTTTACGGACCCGGTGATGTGGCGCTGGCACATACGGTTGAAGAATGGGTGCCCCTTGAACAGGTTTTCACCTGTGCCAAGGTTCTGGCTCAGACCGTGGCAGCATGGTGCGGGTCGTAGGTGATTGAAATCGGGAAGGCGTTGAAGGAGTGGCTACCATGATGCGCAACGAACGTCCCATCGCCGTAACGATCCTCGCCGGCGTATACATTGCGATCGGTTTGATTGGCTTCGCTTACCACGTCACTGAGCTTCAGGCGGGTGGCGCCTTTGACTACGAAGCATTCTGGATCGAACTTGTCCGAATCTCGGCGCTTGTCTGTGGGGCGTTTCTACTTCGCGGCCACAACTGGGCGCGCTGGCTGGCGCTCGCCTGGATCAGCCTCCATGTCATAATCAGCGCCTTTGACTCGATAAGCCAGTTCGCAATACATTGTTTGTTCTGCGGCGTCATTGGCTGGGTTCTTTTCCGGCCCGACAGCACACACTACTTCCGCCGTCCAAAGACAAACGGCCGAAAAATCATCTGAAGCCGCTGCTGTGCGCGCCCCCAGCTGTGAAACCCAAGTGGAACCACTTCGTCGTCAGCGACGATTGTTCTCATGGGACGCCGGCCCTTGCGGGTTGCACCCAAGTTGATACCAAGCGGCGCGAACGTCTCCCTTCGGAAAATCTGAGCGGAAGAAGTACAGCGCCAGCAAGACCGGCCGGATGCACTTCTTGTTTACCTGGACAGACAAGTTTCTTGTTCGCGAGTAACACCGATTGGAGCGGTGTGGAAGTATTGCTGTGTTGCGCGCCAGGGGCCCTGTGAATTTGACTGCCAACGCAGGCGTACTTGCTACCCGCCGGGAGCGCCCGAAATTTTCTGATTAAATGGTCGAGACGATAGTCTGTTCTTATGTTCCCGGACCAGGTAGTCTGACCTGGCAAGTCTCGTTTCGATTATCGATCTATAGGAGGCGCAAATTATGAGCCGTAAGCTGGGGCTTTTCCTACCCCTGATCCTTGCGATGACTCCGCTTGCCGGCTACGCAGCCGACGAACTGATACCTGCGGGCTCTCTTCTTCAATGTAGAGTTTCTGAGCCCAATTTTTCATCGAAGACTGCTGACATTGGCGACCCGGTCCTTTGTCAGGCAAGTCCGGTTGAGATGTTCGGTCGCTCGGTGCTGCCGTACGGTACCTATTTGGAAGGCCGCTTCGAAGACTACAAAGACCCCGGCCACTTCGTCGGGAAAGGCTGGATGGAGTTGAAGTTCGACCGCATGGTCGTGCCGCCGGGACAGGTGATTCCACTATCCGCCAAAGTTGTCTACGCTCCCGGCTTGCCCGTAGATAAGCAGGGAAGAATTCATGGCAAAGGGCATGCAGTGCGTGATACCATCCTGTGGACCATCCCGGTCCTGTGGCCAATCGACCTGATCACGCTTCCTGAGCGTGGACCCAGGCCAAAGCTAAAGGCCGAGACGCGATTGACTCTCAAGGTCATGGACGATGTGGGAGTGCCGATGGGTCCAGGGACACGAGCCCCCATTTCACCGTCGGGTCCGGACCCGTATGGATTTTCACCGCGCCCCTCAGCCAACCTGACGCCGAGCTATTCGCAGCCCTATCAGCCTCCGTTAGCGCCGGTTTATTACAGGCCGCAACCAACCTGGCAAGCGCAGCGGACCGGCGGTGATGAACGGCTGACCGTGCTGGTTATGAAGGACGGTAATGGACGCCTCGCGACCGATTACTGGTTCGAGAACGGCGTCCAGCTCCGCTACATCTCCTCTAATGGCTCGCCCGTAGTGATTCCAATCGAGTATCTCGATCTGGACCGGACGGTAGAAGCCAATCGACGTCGCGGAGTCGGATTTGCTCTACGCGTAGCGGGTGCTTATTAGCAATGCATTTGGAGTTGGCGATCGATTACGAGAGATCTGCCTTCAACCGTGAAAAGAATTCGAGGCTGAAGAGCTTGCGAAGCAAGTAACGTAACCCGCCGGGCTGCCGCAAAATATCGCGGAGCCGGCGGGTTCTCGGTACCACACCTGCAGCGTAGAACCAGAATGGATCGAAAAACCGTGCGCTCGGCCTCCTCCGCAGCAGTTTCCTGTGCCACCAACGGAATCGCAGCACCGGTCCCATGCGTAGCTTCGATGGGCTCTCGAACCCCAGGGTTTCTTCAGCCAGAGTGAAGTAAAGCACCAGCGCTCCATATACGTGCCGGTTCTTGAAACGGTGCGAAATTGAGTTCCAGTCAATCGAGGTTCCGAACCTTCGCTGAAGCAGCGTAAGATCGTACAGCGAACGCAAGGGCGTCCAGATGCGGTCGCGGTACTGTTCATGCACTTGCGAATGCAGAATGTGATGGATCATCAAATCGCCGGGGGCAGGTAGTCTCACCCTGGTCCCTTCAAGATCGATAGCCGACGATCGCAGGAGCATGTCATTCGCGGGAAGGACTTCGTTGCTACGCCCCAGACCCACTGTCTGATGCAGATCGATGTTAATCGAGTCGGCGCGTGTCAGAACGGCATAGCTGTGATAGGTAGCGTGATCTATAGGATCGAAGAGCTTGAAAGTGTAGCCTAACTCAGTGAGGACCTGAAGCGCCGCTGGAATATCGTTCTTTGCGACCAGGAAGTCAACGTCAGCCAGAAACCGCTCTGCTCCATCGTGGTAAACGCCCGAGAGCAAGTAGGCGGATCCTTTAAGCAAGAGTGGTTCAATCCCGATCCGGTTCAAACGGAATGCAATCACCCTGATCTGCTCGAAGATTTCTCGATTTCGTTCACGGTTCAACTCCCTGACCGCGAACAAAAAGTCAACAACTTCCTCTGGCGCCTGCGCCAGCAGTTCAGCTTTTACAAGTAGACCGTAAATGCTCTGCAGGAGTGACTCATGCGATGCGCTGCTAATGAATTTTTCCCAGTCAAAGTCGCCAGAGCCAGGAATGCAAGAGGCTGTGCCACGCAAGCAGTCAAGTAGGAATCGAGAGTGCGGCTCTATCGCCGGCATGCTGTTTTCACACCCGAGGAATAGCTAATGGCCTGTCGCATCGAGTCCGTTAGTTGCGTTGTCGAAGCACAGGGACTGACGCCTCTGTCGCAAGCGCCACAAACACCGGCCTTCGCTGCGATCTGCGTCGCGCGTGGACAGAGTTGCCTGTCCCACCTCCGTGCTAACGACCCCTCCGCGACAGGCCACTAGTGTTCCCTGATTCGATCGAGTGAGGCTTTTGCCGATGCGACTACCTCGTCCAAATTTAGCCCGATTCGCATCGCGATCTCGTCAAAGGTCATTCCCTCGAACCAGGCGAGTTCAAGGATCACGCGATCCTTCTCCGGAAAATTTGTGAACGCTTTCTGTGCTCCGGCGTCCTTCAAGAAGTCAGTCCGCTTTTCATCGCGCAGTGAATAGAGTTGAGTCGCTTCGAGGCCGCTCACATTTCGCGGATCGCTGCCGCCTCCCTGCGTGGCATTCCGGAACTCGAGCGCATGATTCCTCGCCAGGATAACCAACCAGGAGCCGATAGCAATGTGGTTGGTATCGAAGCTATGAACCTGGTTCGACGCCTTCAGAAAAGTCTCCGCCAGCAGGTCCTCCGCATCTTGCCGGTCACCCAGGATGTTCAATATCAAACCAAATAAAAGCTTGCCGTACCGTTCATACAGTTCGCCCGCCCCCGCGGGATCCCGATGCCGCAAACGGGCTACCAGTTCGGGGTCGCTTTCCGTCGCAATCGGGGAGGAGAGCCAATCCACTTGATTGTTGTGCCTAACTGAGCAGGTCTTCAGCCACCAGCGGCATCCCGGGGAGCATCGAGCTTGGCGACCTTACGTGATATCGCTCGCGCGACGCGAAAAGCTTTTCAACTTCCTGCCGCGGAAGCGGGCGCGCACCGCCTAACACTTCCGCAACCATGGTAATCCGGGCCAGGTGCTCCACTATTTCCATCCGATAAAACGCTTCCCAAACGTCAGATCCCAGCGTCGTGCATCCGTGGTTCTGAAGCAGTAAAGCGTCATAGTGAGGGAACAAAGGAAGTAAGCCCGCTATGAGTTCCGGCGTTCCGGGTAAGCCGTATGGCGCCAGCGGCACCGCGCCAAGTTGCACCACCACCTCAGGAAGAAGAGCCTTGTCAAGCGCACGTCCCGCAGTGGCGAACCCGGTGGCAACCGGCGGATGAGCATGCACCACCGCCCGAACATCCGGCCGCAGGTTGTAAGCGGTCGTATGCATTCCCAGTTCTGACGTGTGATCTCGATGCCCGTTCAATTTGTGGCCCGAAAGATCGCAAAGAATCAGATCCTCGGCCTGAACAGAACCCTTACTGACCGCAGTCGGCGTACACAGCACCCGATTGTCGTCTAAGCGAGCGCTTACGTTCCCGTCGTTGGCTGCCACCCAGCCCTTCTGGTATATGCGGTGGCAGACGCAAACGATCTCACTGCGTAACTCCTGTTCAGACTTTGACATTCAAAACCTAAAGTTTACCAGGACATAGAGCTATGGCCGCTACAATGAAGACCGTGGAAAAAAGGCGAATGTGCCCGAACTGCCGGGCCTTCATTACAGTAAACGACCGGGTTTGCCCGTATTGCGACGCACAGGTTGGCCCCAGGGCCGTCGATTTGAGGGCTTCGCAGCTGGCGGCTTCTCTCTTGCCCCGAGCCAATGTTACGAGCACAGTGATCCTCATTCTCAATGTGGCATTTTTTCTGGCCGAGTTGGTGCTCAGCGTACAGCTTTTTCACACTTCCCCGTTCAATGGCATCGCAGGCCAGATCGTCATTCTCATGGGAGGTAAAGTTCCTTCCCTGATCTATAACTACGGCCAGTGGTGGCGTCTCCTCACAGCGGGCTTTCTGCACGGAGGATTCCTGCATATTGCCATGAATTCCTACACGCTATGGATCCTGGTAACCGAGGTTGAACAGTTCTATGGCACAAGCCGGTTGATTGTGGCGTATGTCGTTTCCACCTTCACCGGGTTTCTTTGCAGCCTTCTCTTCTCGCCTGCCTTTTCGCTCGGGGCTTCTGCCGCCGCTTTCGGTTTGATCGGCATTATGTTGGCTATGGGAGTAAGACACCGTAGCGATCCTTTGGTCCAGATGGTCCGGGCCCAGTACACGCAATGGGTCATCTTCTCCCTGGTGCTCAGTTTCATGCCGGGTGTTGACTTGGCGGCCCATATCGGCGGCTTTATCGGCGGGTTCCTGGTAGGCTTGCTGGGCGGCCTCCCCGGTCTCCCCAACAGCCCTAAAGAGCAGTTGTGGAAGGGCCTGGCCGGAGTAGCCATGGCGGCGGTTCTTTGGGCGTTCTTCCAGGATTACCTGTCCTACCGGATGTTATTACGCGCCATGTAAGCGCTGCGAGCCGACTTTTGTGGGACAATGACCTTTTCAACAGCTCAATCACAGAAAATCCACAGGATTGTCACACTTTGTTCTGCTTCGAGGGGCTCGGCAGGTACTTACACTGCATGGTCCTGAAGGTGCGCGACGCGGCTCGGCCCTAAAAGAACTCTCGGTCATTCAAGACGGGTCGGTTCTCATCTCCGATGGAGTCGTGAAGTGCGTTGGCAGCACACGCCGGATCGAAAACTTGAAGGAAGCCAGGACCGCCCTGGAAGTTGACGTGAACGGGTGCATTGTCATCCCCGGATTTATTGACCCGGGTCTCAGCGCCACTTCCGAACGCACTACTTCGCGGCGGCGCGGTCCCAAGAAATCTCGCGAGATCTTTGAGGAAAATCTGGAACTGATGCGTTCCTGCCTCCAGCATGGAACTCTTACCGTCGGTGTGAAAGCTGACGAGCCCGGGGGCTTTCCGGCCGCTGTTCCGTTGCTCAAACAACTGGCCAGGATCGGCGACAGCCCAGTGGGAATGATGCGTACATGGAAAGTTCCGCGCACACCCCGATTTCCCGAAGAAATGAGGGACTTTCTCGCCACCCTTGACGTCATACGGCGTCGCAAGCTGGCGCACTTCATCGAAATCTCAGCAGTGGAAAGGTCGTCGCCTTTTGCGTCCGCAATGCTCACAGCTCTGAAACAATCGCGCCTCCCGCTTACATTGCTCTGCAACAAAGGCGAGGACGGCGAGACGCTGGCGTTGATAAGCGCTCTACAGCCGGCGAGTGTCAGGTGTTCCACTTGGATCGGTGAGGCGGAGGCCAAGATGACGGCGGCGCTGGCCCGGCTTGTGATGTTCTCGCCAGGGAATGACATCGCAGAGGCTTGCGGCTTCGGCATGCGGCATGTCATCGATCACGGCGGTGCGATTGCTCTCACTTCGGGATACGACGCCAGAAGCGCTCCCGGATTCAGCATGCAGACCGCTATCGCCAGGGCGGTCGCACTGGGGCGCATTTCGATTGAGGAGGCGATCAGCGCAGCGACAGTGAACGCCGCGTACGCTTTGGGCCAAGGATCGAAAACAGGAACCATAGAGGCAGGGAAGCGGGCCGATATCGCTGTCCTTGGTATTCCCGATTATCATGAGTTGCCAAGGCAATTCGGGATCAATCAGGTGCGAATGGTAATACGCGATGGACAGGTCGTCTTTAACCGGGGACGTTGGAAAATAGAAGCCCATGCCCACGAGCGAGCCAATGCCACTGAGCGGGTCCCCCCAGAACGGCTTAATGGTCGAGTGCGTCCCGAACATTTCCGAAGGGAGAGATCTCAAGCGGGTTGATGCGGTCGAACAATCGATTGCCTCCGTTGCCGGTATCTTCGTGCTGGACCGCACGAGCGATGTAGATCACAACCGCACGGTGTTCACCTTTGCCGGACACGGCGAGGCCACTGTGGAAGCCGGTTTTCGCGCCGTCGCAAAGGCTGCGGAGCTGATCGATCTGAATCATCATCGTGGTGTTCATCCAAGATTAGGTGCGCTGGATGTCCTCCCTTTTGTGCCGCTGGGCCAGACTTCAATGATGGATTGCGTTTCTCTGGCGCGGCGGGCCGGAGAACGCATCTGGAAGGAACTTGGAATTCCAGTCTACTTTTACGCCGCGGCGGCCATCAGGCCCGATCGAGTGAAGCTCGAAGATGTCCGGAGAGCCCAGTTCGAAGGCTTGCGCCAGGCTGTGCTCACAGATGCAGGAAGGCGCCCGGATCTCGGCGGTCCAGAGCTCCACCCCAGCGCCGGCGCCGTGATTGTGGGCGCTCGGAAGGTACTCATCGCGTTTAACATCAATCTACAAAGCCAGGACCTCTCGCTTGCCAGACAGATCGCAGCCGCCGTCCGAGCGAGTGGCGGAGGACTCCCGGGCGTAAAGGCGCTGGGTCTGCCGCTGCAATCGCGTGGCCTGGTTCAGGTCTCGATCAATATCACTGACCACGACCTGACGCCGCTACACACTGTCTATTTAGCGGTGAAGCGCCTGGCAGATGCAAATGGGGTAGAGATCGAGGAAAGCGAGTTGATTGGACTTATGCCGAGGCGCGCTCTTGAAGTGGCGGCTGCCGCATTCCTGAGATTGCGCGGCTTCAGATCGCAGCATGTGATCGAGAACAGCATCGAACAGCAGCTCAGACTGATTAGTGAGCAGGCCAACTCCGTATGATGATTTAGCCGCCATGTCGCTCCTGTGTTGGCCTCGTCTCTAAGAGCTTCTCGAAAACGCGCCGCTTCGCGTCGGCGCTTTCGCGGACGGCCCTTATCGCCGCAGGTTTTCAGGTGGAATCCGGTCAATCAGCTCGCGGAGCCCGCCGAGCAACTTATCGACGTTTTCCTTCTGCTGGACCATGCTCGCCCGCAGTCCTTCGATATTGCGGTCGATCCGCTCGTGGTCCTTCCAGTTGCGCTCGATGGAATCTTCAAGGCGCCGCATTCGCTCGTTCCAGTCGTAGCTGCCGTTTCCCTCAGCCATTTTAGTTCTTGCCCTTTTTGGCCGCCTTCACCTTCGCCCGACGCAGCTTCGCCACAGCGATGCGGTTTCTCCAGTGTAGCGTCCTCAGTCAATGCGTGCCGATGCCTGTACCCCTGAATTCAATCTGGGGGAATGCCTATGCATCGGCAAGCACACCTAACCCTAACTGCAAAAGCAATCATTCGGTCGCGAGTTTGTTGCCGTACGATGTTTTCATGGCTATAACGCTGCCTCCTGAGCCGGAGGTAACCGCCCCCACGAGTTCCCTTGAAGAATTGATGGGACTCGAAAATCAGTACCTGCTGCAGAACTATGCCCGGTACCCGCTCGCTCTCCATCGTGGCAAAGGCTGTTATCTCTACGGCCTGGACGGGAATCGGTATCTGGATCTCATCAGCGGAATCGGTGTCAACTCACTCGGGTACGCTCACCCGCGTATCACGAAAGTGATCCGGCAACAGGCCGGAATGCTGATCCACACTTCCAACTTGTACTACCACGAATATCAGGGCCGGCTGGCCGAGCGGCTCGCCAAAATCAGCGGTCTACAACGTAGCTTCTTCTGCAATTCGGGCGCTGAAACCATGGAAGGCGCGCTCAAGATGATTCGCGCCCATGGCCATGCCATCTCATCCGAAAAATACGAAGTGATCGCGCTCGACAATTCTTTTCACGGGCGAACTCTAGGAGCGCTCTCGATCACCGGGCAACCGAAGTACCGCCAGGATTTTGAACCGCTGCTGCCGGGGGCAAAGTTTGTCCCACGCAACGATGTAAAGGCTTTAGAAGCGGCTGTCGCTGAGCACACGGCTGGCATTGTGCTCGAGTTCATTCAGGGCGAGGGCGGAATTTTGCCGGTCTCGGAGGAGTTTGCTCGCAAAGCCCGCGCGCTTGCTGACAAGTACGACGCCCTGCTGGTCTTCGATGAGATCCAGTGCGGAGTTGGACGCCCCGGAACCTACTTTGCTTACCAGCTCTTAGAGCCCGTTTTGTTGCCGGACATCGTGATCGCCGCGAAGCCGATGGCCTGCGGAATTCCGTTGGGCGTAATTATTGCCAACGAACGTGCAGCATTATCCATCAAGCCTGGAATGCATGGCTCTACCTACGGCGGCGGCCCGCTGGCGTGCAGGGTGGCGCTCGAGTTCTTCGACGTGCTGGACGAGTTAATGCCGCAAATCAACAGCGTCGGCGGCTATTTCCGCATGAAGTTGACTGAAATGATGCGCGATTTCCACTTCATCAAAGAAGTACGCGGCCACGGGCTGATGATCGGAATGGAACTGGAGTTTACGTGCAAGCACCTGGTGTTGGAGGGTATACAGCAGGGAATCCTCTTTAACGTTACCCATGAGAACGTGATGAGGTTTTTGCCGCCGTACATCTTGACCGAGCAGGATGTTGATCGTGCCGCCTTAGCTTTGCGGAAAATTCTAGCGTCCGCAAAGCCCGCCTGAATCTATTTCCTTTAAAGGAGTTCCTCGCGATTCTGAGCGTCGAGCTGCTTTACTACCTTGCTCACATCCTGGCACTTACCGCGGCTGGCAACCAATAGCGCATCTGGCGTATCCACAATGATGAGGTTCTCGACCCCGACCAGCGCCACCGTCTTCGAAGCATTGACATAGTTCCCGCGGCTTCCTTCGACCACCAGGTCGCCGCGAGTAGCGTTCTCATTGTCGTCTTTGGTTGCCAGATCGTATACTGCTTCCCAACTGCCCACATCGTTCCAGCCGATGTCGTCCATTGGAATGCCCGCTACCTTCTCCGCCTTCTCGATGATGGCGTAATCGATGGAAATGTTTTCACACAGCGGATAGGATTCGGCAAGCCGGGCTGCAAACTGCTTGCTCTTGAAAGCTGGCAGGCCGGCAATCAGCGTTGCAGTCTTCGGTTGATAGTGCCGGGTCAGGTCAAGCACAGTCGATGCGCGCCAAAAGAACGTTCCTGAATTCCAATAAAAATTACCGCGCTCCACAAATCGTTTGGCCGTCTTTTCGTCGGGCTTCTCCCGAAAGCTGTTCACCGTAACCGGCGCTGGATCGCCCGCTTTCACGTTCTTTGGAAACTCGATGTAGCCATAGCCCGTCTCAGCCCAACGTGGCTGCAGCCCGAGAACCACAACGCTGTTCGATTCCGCAGCTTTAAACGCTGCCTTCACGAAATTTCGAAAGCGCGCTTCCTTTGTGATCAGGTGGTCAGCCGGGAATACCCCCATGACAGCCTCCGGATCGATCTCGGCCAAGATCTGCGCGGCGAGCGCGATGCACGGAGCCGTGTTGCGCTGCGCCGGTTCGGCGACAATCTGCGTCTTGGGCACTTCGGGCAACTGCTTGCGTATCTCCGCCTGCAAATCGCTGTTGGTAATCACCCAGAGATTTTCGGGCGGAATGACACCCTTCAGACGATCAACGGTCTGTTGGATCAGCGAGCGTTCTCCAAAGAACTTTAGAACCTGTTTTGCATTTTTCTTCCGGCTCTGAGGCCAGAAACGTGTGCCACGGCCGCCGGCCATGACAATTCCGTATCGATGATTCGGCATCGTGGTTTGTAATGTCAGTGTCGCATCCCGGGCCGGGATGAAGCGCTGAAAACTAGGGTGTAGCCGCACCCCGGTTGAGGGGCAAAGGATGATCGGACAGCCTGGAATCCGGAAACCCGCGAATCACGTTAAAGGTGCGGCCCCAGCGTGTGCGAGTGAAGAAATGTTCCCCAAGATCGATGAAGTGAGAGAACAGCGAATCGATCGACGATCCAGCCAGATCTTCAGTGGACGCTCGATAGGACCAGTAGATCAGCAGCGGCTTGCCGATAATGTAATCTCTCGGAACAAAGCCCCAGTACCGGCTGTCTAGCGAGTTGTCTCGATTGTCACCCATCGCGAAGTAACTGTTAGGCGGCACCACCACTTCGCCGTTGACGACGTGGTGATCCAGCATGTCTCGCTGCAACTGGGCCTGTAGCCCCTCCGCTGCGAAGTAAGGGTCGCCAGGGAAATTGTCCCGGCCGGCATCGTACGGAAACTTGTGGTACACATACGGCTCATATAAAGGGCGACCATTCCTGTAAACTGTTCGCTCCACCATCTTCAGGTGATCGCCCGGCAAGCCGATAACCCGTTTCACAAAGGTCTGCGTGATATCTGCCGGATACCGGAACACGATGATGTCTCCATGCTTCGGCTCTTCATAGGGCAGCAGATACTTACTCACAGGACCGGACGGAGCATAGGCCAGCTTGTCCACCAACAGGTGATCACCGACCAGCAGCGTATCTTCCATGGACCCGGTGGGAATCACAAAGGCCTGAACCAGCGTCGTGGTTCCGAACAAGAGCAGCAGGATCGTGACGGCCCATTCGGCAACCGAGTTGCGTGCAACCTCGTGCCTCTTCTCAGTGTGCGGGTCGGCGATTTTCGCAGTAACAGTTTCTTGTGCCATCAGATCCTTACATCGGAAGAATGTGCCGTATAACTCTTTGCTCAGGCTCGGGGAAAAGAAACAGCCGAGCCGGCCCGATCCATGTTCTTCTCCCAAATCTATTGTAACGTTCGTTCGCCCGGCCCAAGTCGCGTTAGTCTGGTTAAGAAACAGCTTCCGCTGACCATACCGGCGGTTGGGAATGAGGACCATTAAAGAGATGAACCGTTTTCAGCTACCAGGAGTCGCCGCGCTTTTGCTACTTACGTTGGGCGCCGGTTGTACGAAGCCGGGTCCGAGCGACGATGCGATCAGCAACGACATCAAAGCAAAGCTCTACTCCGACGCCACCACCAAGGCGGCCAACATCAGCGTTGCCGTGAAGGACGGCTCCGTCACCTTGACCGGCGAAGTGCCAACTTCGGATGTCGAGTTGGAAGCTATGAAGGTGGCGAACGCCTCCCCAGGGGTGAAAGGCGTTAGCGATCAGTTGAAGGTGGATACCGCCGCTGCTTCGGTGAATCAGTTGCCGGATGCTGGTGCGCCACCGCCCCCATCGCCTCAACCTGCACAGGCTCCCGCGGCTGCAGTGCCGCTTCCCACAGCTCCGGCGACGCCGGCTCCAGGGTTAGCGCCGGGTGCTCCTGCTCCGCCGGTCGCTCCACCCGAGCCTGTCAGGCTAACGGTGCCGGCTGGCGCAACCGTCTCGGTAAGAATGATCGATTCCATTGATTCCGGTAAGAACACTGAAGGTCAAACGTTCCGGGCTTCTTTGTCCGAGCCGCTGGTGGCTGGAAAACGGATCGTTATCCCGGCAGGGAACAATGCGACAGTCTTGTTGACTGAAGCCAAGGGTGCGGGACGCATCAAAGGAACTGCCTCGCTCGAAGTACGTCTTGCCAGCGTGGATTATCGTGGCCGGACTCTTGAAGTAAATACCTCGCCCGTTCAGCAGGCTGGAAACGGTGGTCGAGGTAAGTCCACCGCTGTGCGCACCGGAATCGGGGCTGCGGCGGGCGCGGTGATCGGCGCGCTTGCCGGAGGCGGCAAAGGGGCTGCTATCGGATCCGCTGCGGGCGGTGGAGCCGGGTTTGGAGTCAATGCCTTAACTCATGGGAAACAAGTCAAAATTGCCTCCGAGACCGTACTGACCTTTACGCTTCAGTCGCCGCTAAGGGTGACTAAGGAAGCCCGGTAAGTCTACTGCTGACACACCGGCATGGTTGGTGTTCCCATCGGGTCCAGCTTTGCCGAATCGCCAATTGGAAAATCCCGGATCGAGAACTTCCGGTCCCTCGGGACGGCATACGGAAGGAGCGCGATAGCGCAGTGGCCAGGTTGGCTCACAAGCGCTTGCTTCAAATCGAGTACCTGAATTCCATTCCCAACGAAGCCAAAATCAAGCGTAAATCGGCTGCCACTTGGCGCGCCTGCACTCGGAAGTTGCGATTCGAACGGCGAAGGCGCCGCGAGCTTGAACGCCTTCGAAAAATAATCCTGCGCCGAATCGGCGAAAGCCCCTCCGGATAGAGCGCAAAGCAAAACGCAGCAGCGCAGTCGCATGAAGCCTCTTGGCGGTCAGTATATCGCAAAACCGAGCTCCGGACTCACGCCGTTACTATGAGTCTCAGTGCGCCTTCTGTTCCTCTCCCCGCGCGAATCCTGGCCTCCAAACAGCGGCGCCAAGCTGCGAGACTATCACCTTGCGAGTAGCCTCGCCTGTGGCGCGCAGTTTTCGTATCTCTTCTTTGGCTCGGATCGCACAGCCGCCGAGCTGGCCCAAAACTTCGCGTCGGGAAGCAGGGTGTTCGCGGCGCCGCCTCCTCCTAAATACACACTGTCGAAAATCGTTGCGGGATTGACGGGCCGCTATCCGCTTCCGGTGCGGAACTACACCTCGGAAGAGATGATGCGACTGCTTTCGGACATAGGAAGCCGAGAAGCCTTTGACATTGTCCATCTGGACAGCATTCACTTCGCTGCCTATCTGCCGCTGCTACGGAGACTTCTCCCGCAAGCCAAAGTTGTCTTGAACTGGCACAACATCGAATCCGAATTGATGGACCGTTACGCCGAGAGCACGAATTCGCTCCCTCGAAAGATCTACGCCAAAATAACCGCCGGACAAATGCGCAAGCTGGAAGCCCTGATGCTCCGATCCTGTTACGGACATATCGTCTGCAGCGAACGGGACCGCGAAACTCTGTCGGAACGGAACGGCGTGGCGAGAGTCGCTTTAGTTCCGAACGGAGTCGACACCGCTTACTTTTCTCCCGTGAGCGGTCAGCCACTCCAAGAACGGCTGCTATTTGTCGGGCAGATGTCCTATCACGCAAATGCAGATGGCATTGCCTGGTTTGTGCGGGAGATCTGGCCGGCTATCCGGTCGAGTCCGCTCGCGTTTCAGTTATCTATTGTGGGGTCCAGTCCAAGCCCCGCTACTCTGGCCTTAGCGAATGAACCGGGAATTGAAGTAACGGGCACTGTCCCGGATGTGCGACCCTTTTATTCCGGAGCATATGCGGCGATCGTTCCGTTACTAACTGGTGGCGGCACACGCCTCAAAATTCTAGAGGCCATGGCGGCAGGAACGCCGGTGATCTCCACCCGCCTCGGAGCCGAAGGTCTTCCGGTGGCCGACCGCCAGGAGATCCTGTTCGCCGGCGACGATAAAGGATCATGGTTGGATGCGCTTGAGTTTCTCGCCGATGGGGAACGCCGCCAGGGTCTTGTAGATCGAGCGCGCCGACTCGCAGTTTCCCGCTTCGATTGGAGCGCAATCGGGGAAGATCTTCTGAGACTCTATGAGGTCTGGTCTCGAGCAGAGGCGTAGCCGCGTATATTCTTAAGTGCCGCCACGTACTCGGCGCTTACTGGCCCTGAATATCGATGATCGATTCGTGCCGCGCGACCCACATGTACCTCGTAGCGGGTCGGCGACTCACAAAGCTCCCCCAGATGCGAAGTCTCGCTACCCACCGCGAACAGCATCTGAATCTTCGGGGCCGCTAACGATTGCCATTGGTCGAGGCGGGCTTTCCTGGATGACCATGAGCCCTCTCCAGCACAACTGAGGATTCTGTCTATCTGCGGGTAGCGTTTCAACGTAGCGATTGCGGAAATCGGATCCCGCACTTCGTCGAAGGCACGATGGAACGTCACCTTCCGATCGGAGGTGAGTAGCTCATCAAGACTCCGCGTATCAATGCATCGATCGCGAACGAGCCCCAGGACCACTCCATCGATTGAATACCCGGAGCATTCGTCGATAGAAGCCTTCAAACGGGCCAGCTCAGACGAATCGGAGACTGACATAGAGGCCGTTTCACGAATCATCACCCGGATTGGGACGCTGACGGCTGATGTCACTTCCTTCACAAGCGTGGCGGGCGGCGTGAGTCCACCCTGATCGAGGTCGCGGACCAACTCCAGCCGGTCAGCGCCTCCTCTCTCCGCCGCGATTGCTTCCGCAACAGACGTGACAATGACTTCAAGGAAGAGCGGCATAAACATGAGACTCGGTGAAGCCGGTTAATCTGGCTGGACAGCGCCTGTTATTTGCCCCTTTTGTCCAGTGTTACATTCTTCAGGATCTGGGACTCCATAGTAAGCAAGATGTTGCATCGTCCAATCTCTTCCGGGGAGCCTGAACTCATCGATCAGCGGCTTTACGCCTTGCTTGCGGCTGAAATCTCAGAGTTCGCCATCTTCCTCATCGATGAGGCTGGTCAGATCGCAAGTTGGAATCGAGGCGTCGAACGCGTTCTACAATACTCCAAGCATGAATTCGTAGGCAAACCCTTTATCGCCATCTTCACCCCTGAGGACAAAACCACCGGCCAGCCGGAAGAAGAATTGCGCACGGCGTTTCATACAGGCGTGTCTACCGACATCCGCTGGCACGTACGCAAAGATGGCTCGCAGTTCTGGTGTGACGGTTTTCTTTATGCTTTACGGGATGACGACGGAAGGTTCCTCGGCTATGCAAAAGTGCTTCGGGATGCCACCGCTCGTAAGCGCGTTGAAACCGATTTGCTACAGAACCAGGAGCGTCTGGAAGCGGCCCTGAGTGCCTCCGCTACCGGAACATTCCATTGGGAAGTGGTGACCGACAAGCTGGTGTACGACGAGAATTTCCGCTCCCTGCTTGCTCTTCCCGCGGGTGACGAACTCCGGGATATGAAGACCTTGATCAGCACGGTGCATGAAGAAGACCGCGACGCCACCCACCATGCTTTTCTGTCTGCTCACGAGGGCAGTCACTTCGAAGCTGAGTTCCGAATCGTCCAACCCCGAGGAGGGGTTCGCTGGCTGCACGCAAAGGGAAAGTTGTGTGCGGGAGGAGCTGGTTTTTCGCTCTATATGCCAGGGGCGGTGATGGATATCACGGCCCGCAAAGAGGCGGAGGCGGAACGGGAGCGCATCCTTATAGAATCCGCAAGACGGGCAGCGGAACTTAACGCAATTCTCGCGAGCATGCCTGAAGGCGTATATTTCGGCGACGAAACGGGCATCAATGAATGCAATGAGCGCGGTCTCCGCATGTTGGGCCTGCAAGGGAAAACTGATCTCAAACATCCAGTGTCCGAGTTGATGAGGACGATTCAAACCCGCTTTCCCGATACCGACGAACCGATTCCTTATGAGCGTCAGCCCTTCATTCGGGCTTTGCATGGTGAGACTGTTGTCGAGGAGGTTGCCGTCCGGCGTGTAGATACCGGAGAAGAAGTCATTCTACGAAGCGCGGCAGCTCCAGTATTGCTGGATGGCGCAGTGGTAGGCGCGGTGGCTCTGAACACAGATATCACCCACGAGAAGCAAGTTGAGTTGGAACGCGAACGGCTCCTGGCGGCGCTCTGGAGCTCGAACGAAGAGTTGTCGCAATTCGCTTATGTTGTCAGCCACGATCTGCAGGCGCCGCTGCGGGCGATTACCAGCTTTACTCAGCTTCTGAAGCGAAGGCACAGCGCCCAGCTCGGCGAAGATGCTCAGTTGATCATCAGTTCGATTCTGGAAGGAACTCAGAATATGAACCAGTTGATCAGCGCGGTGCTGCAGTACGCGAGAGCGGGGCAGCAGTCGCCGGCCCTGCAGCCCATCGCTCTCTCAGGTGTGATTGAAGGAGTGCTGCTGACGCTTTCGCCTGAGATCACCGCGACAGGAGCGACTGTGAAGTGCCTGACTGAAATGCCGGTGGTCGAGACCGACTGGGTGCAGATTTCACAGGTCTTTCAGAACCTCGTCAGCAACGCTTTGACCTATCGGAAACAAGACGTTGTGCCGCGAATTGAAATCTCCTCGATGGTGGAAGAAGCGGAGTGCGTGGTCACGGTGGCGGATAACGGGATTGGGATTGAATCGACATACTTTGAGAAGATTTTTGAACCGTTGAAGCGGTTGCACGGGCGAGAGCTGCCGGGAACGGGAATTGGACTGGCAATCTGCCGTAAAATTATTCAGCGGTTTGGAGGCCGGATTTGGGTGGAAAGTGAGCTTGGAGTGGGCTCAAAGTTCATTTTTACGCTGCCGCTCTGACAGATTCTCGGGCGGCTGTAAAAAGGCGGATACATAAGAATTTGGTGCGAGGTTTTGGCTTTGATCGGCACTTTCCTGGTATGCGCATTTTGCTCGTGTTGGTACTCCAAGCTGTATTTGCTCTCTCTTCGCCTTCGTTCGCTGCTGCGGCTTCGACAACTCCCGCCAAACATGCGGGCGGGGTGAGTGACAACGATATTGAAGCGAATTTACATGCGAAACTGGCGAAATCCAAGATCGGCAAGGACGGGTTTAAATTTCATGTGGCGCATGGCGTGGTGACATGGGAAGGCAGCACTACGGTGATGCAGCATAAAGGATCGGCCACTCGAATGGCGCATTCGGCCGGTGCGGTAAAAGTCGTCAACAACATTCAGGTTGCGGGTGGGGCAAAGCCCTTCACGAGCCTGAAAAAAGCTGAAGTCGTTCAGTAATTTCCTACCGTCCGGCCAGCTTGCCACGTGATAGAGTGAAGGTTCCGAAATGGACCTGAATGAAACGTAGTGCCACTCTATTTTTACTCGCAGGCGCGGCCCTCTCAGGTTGGTCGCAGACCACATCCACCACATCCAAGCCGGCAACTCCGGCGCCCGGTTCTTCCCCTTCCTCCTCTGATCTAAAGGTGCGCGGGCCGGAGGCGATTGCGGCCAAAGATCCGTCCAGGGTAGTCGGCACAATCAACGGCAAACCGGTCACGGCCAAGCAGGCCGCCGATCTGCTGAAGCTTATCCCGGACACTCAGCGCAAGAGTGCTCCAAATCTTCAGACCTTGTTTGAGCGTTTGTACCTGGTGAATGACCTTTCTCAGCAGGCGGTGAAGGAAGGTATGGACCAGCAGTCTCCCATCAAGGAGCAATTGAAGCTGGACCGGGACAACATCCTGGCCCAGGCTTACATGGCCAAGTTGGCGAAGGCTGACGCTCCCGCCGGGGATCCGAAGAGCTACTACGATTCTCATCAGGACGAGTTCGATGTCGCCAAGCTAAGCGGCATTGTGATCGCGTTCAATCCTCCCGGGACGCCGGCATCGGCAAATGGCGTGACGCGTTCGGAACAGGAAGCTCATGATAAAGCCGACCAGTTAGAGAAGAAGATCAAGGCTGGTACGGATGTAGCAACGCTCGCTCGAACCGATTCCGATAATCAGGCGTCCGCGGCAAAGGGCGGCGATTTGGGTTCCCTCTCAGCCGGTTCTCCCAATGTGCCGGCGGATGTGAAGACGGTCGTGTTCAGCAAGCTTCAACCCGGCCAGGTCTCAGAGCCGATCCGAACGCAGAACGCGTTTTACATTATCAAGCTGGACAACCGCAACAAAGAGAGCTATGAGCAGGCGCGTCCGCAGATCGAGCAGAAGATGCAGGCGGATAAGAATCAAGCCGCGGTGAAGCAGGAGTTGGACAAGTATAAGATCACGGGGGCTGATCCGGATTTCTTTGCAACCACAACGGCAACGAATATACCGTCGCTCTCGCGGCCTGCCTCTTCCTCTGCAACCGCAAGCTCTGCTCCGTCTCAGCCGCACAATCAGTAGTCAAGACCGTCAGCTGATTCGAGAAGCCTCTCTGGGGCTGCCGCATATTCCCGGCGGCCCCATCTTCATTTTCAGCAAGCCGAAGCTGACTGCCTACCGGGGAAGACTCATATCGGGAGTTCCGGATCGAGGAACGGATGTCTATGCGGCCAGTTTCATCCGCCAGCGCAGGATTGTTTTTGAAGAAGGGCTGTTTGCGCGACCTCAGTTGTTGCGACTGATTCTGGTGCATGAATTCTTTCATTTTGTGTGGCCGCGCCTCTCAAACGCGATGCGATCGGGTTATGGAGTTCTGGTGAACCGGGAGCTTGACGCCAGAGCGCGGGGCGAACTGGGCGAATCCTCTCATGTGCGCAAGGCGAAATTGGTAGCGGGCGCTAATTGTTGGAAAGAATACGTCTGCGAGAGCTTCTGCGATACGGCCGCATGGCTGTACTCCGGGGTGCGCCAGCATGAGGAGTTTAAACTGGCGGATCGCTGGAAAAATTGGCGCAAGAACTGGTTTCATGAAGTGTTCGAGCGATACTGGAGGGTGAGGTGCTTGTGAGAATTCGGACCTATATTGCGGCGGGAGTGATCGCAGCGGCGGC
Organism: uncultured Solirubrobacteraceae bacterium; assembly: GCA_964658695.1. GTDB lineage: Bacteria > Acidobacteriota > Terriglobia > Bryobacterales > Bryobacteraceae > Bog-105. Next base: position 20,566 of record CBAAAA010000019.1, read on the forward strand.
TCTGACGGCCTCCTGCACCAAGAAGAGTAGCGCTCACACTACGGAGACTGCGTCGGTGCAGCACCCGGAGAGAAAGCCCGCGCCCGATTTCACGCTGCAAGATGCCAACGGCTCCGCTGCCAAGCTTTCGGATTACCGTGGGAAGGCGGTACTGCTGAACTTCTGGGCCACGTGGTGCGGCCCTTGCGGGATTGAGATCCCATGGTTCACGGAATTTGAGCAGCAGTTCAAGTCGAAGGGTCTTGAAATCGTCGGCGTGTCGATGGACGAGGATGGCTGGAAGGCAGTGAAGCCCTACATCACCGAACACAAGATCAACTATCGCGTGCTGTTAGGCAATGACTCGATCAGCCAACTGTACGGCGGCGTTGATTCCCTTCCAACCACGTTTGTCATTGGACGGGACGGAAAAGTGGCGTATGTGCACGTTGGCCTGGCCGGGAAGAACGTGTACCAGAGCGAAATTGAGAATGTCCTGGGTGATCAGCAAACGAACAATACTCAGAGCACTGATTTGCGCATGCCTGCCGCTGGCGGCCATAGCGCAGCAGAATAAGCTGGCGGTTCAACCCCCGCCACAAGTAACTGTCAAGCGCGGCGCAACCGCGATTGCGACGCTTCACGTTATGACCCTTCCGGGCTTCCATGTGAACAGCGACCAACCGCTCGGGCAGTACATCATCCCGCTCACGCTGAAATGGGCCGAGGCCCCGCTGCTAACGCAAAACATTAAATATCCCAAGCCAGAAGAGATCAAGGTAGGCAGCGAGACGTTAAGGGTGTTCACGGGATCTTTCACGATTGAGACTGAGTTTCAGGCTCCAGTGAGTGCGA
>CBAAAA010000020.1:0-20927 GCA_964658695.1 uncultured Solirubrobacteraceae bacterium
TGGATCGCGGGCAACGCATTTGCCTGTCGGCAGATGAAGAAAACATCGCGCAATCGATCTGGATCATTCTCGCCACGTCGCCGGGAGAACGTGTGATGCGGCCCGATTTCGGATGCGGAATACATGATCTGGTTTTTTCAGTGAACAACTCGGAAACCAGAACCGCGGCATCGCAGGCAGTGCGCCGCGCCCTGGTCTTGTGGGAGCCGCGCATCAGCGTGGAAGGTGTCAACGTCGAGACAAGAGGGCGGGGCGAGGTTCTGCTGATCAACATACAATACGTCGTTCGTACCACCAACAATCTTTTCAACATGGTGTTTCCGTTCTATCTGGATCGGACGTCCACGTGATGATTACAGCTCCCAATGTAGAGAACAGAAGGCCGGGCGAGTTCGCCGCTGAAGTGCGCGCGCTGCTTACACGGGACATGCCAAGCGGCTGGCCGCGAAAAGGGAGCGGGAGAGGCGATGCCGGCGAAGCCCTGATTGAAGTCTTTGCGCATCTGTGCGGGACGGTTGCGGAGCGGCTGAATCGAGCACCTTACAAGAATTTACTGGCCTTTCTGAACCTGCAAGGCATCAATCTACGGCCGGCCCAGGCAGCGCGGGCACCGCTCACATTCCAGCTGGCGGCGCAGTATCGGGGTTCTGCGACAGTGCCCGCAAAGAGTCAGGTAGCCGCAACGCCACGCCCGGGTGAAGCGGAACCGGTGATCTTCGAAACAGAGGAAGACCTTGTCCTGACAGCCGCCAAGTTGATTTATATCGGGGCGAAAGACGAAAGTCTGGACCTGTTCAGCGATGCCTCGTTTCTGACGAGCGAGGCTCCATCCCAAGCCGTCTCGATTTTCAGTGGGACAACTCCGATCGAACATCTGATGTTCTTCGATGTAGCACCTGCGTTGCCGGCGCCGCTTTTGCAGGAACTCAGAGTGAGAATAGGCCTTTCACAACCTGCTCGAACGAGCATAGAGCCCTGGTCTGAATGGCTGCTCTGGACAGAGAGGGGCGGCGCGGTGGTCGCTCCGGCGGAAGATGGAACGGACGGTTTGGGTGAGAGCGGCGAGGTGGTTTTCCGAGGCTTGCCTGATCTGCCTCGAGTTGAGTTGGCGGGGGTCAAAGGGCAGTGGCTGGCGTGCCGCCTGACCCGATTAGAACGGCAACTACCTTCACTCGAAGAGGTCCATCTGATCGCCCGTTATGCGGGTCAGGCGATACCACCCGAAGCCGCGTTTGCGAACCAGGTAGTTCTGGATTTGACAAAGGAGTTCTTTCCTTTTGGGATGCGGCCCAAGTTCGGGGATACGTTCTACCTTGCCGCGCTGGCGCCGTTGCGATATCAGGGAAGCATCGTGACATTGCACTTCACGGTCGCAAACGCGGACCAGGAGAACCTGGGAGTCTCGATCGTTCCGGTACGGGCAACCGCGGTGAAGCTTCGTTGTGAGATCGGCAATGGCAAGGTTTGGGAGGAATTGGGAACCGCGGAGTCGGGCCGCGAGATGCACAACGAGGCGACCGCGTTTTCAGACACCACAAGAGCGTTCACTCGAAGCGGAGTCGTGACCTTTCGTGTGCCGTCGACTCTGATGCCGGGGATTGTGAATCGCGTGAATAGCATCTGGGTCCGAGTGCGCATCGTAGGAGGCGATTACGGACTTGACGCGCACTACGAGAAGACACCTGCAGGCGGAGTCACCGCAACGCCAGCCGAATTTGCTCCGCCGTGTCTCGGTCCAGTGGCGATTGACTTCGCGCTGGAGACCACTTCGGTCCCTACCGCTCTTGCATACAATGATTTCCGCTACGCCCGAGTCGATCTGGCGAACGGGCCCGTTCCATTCTTTCGATTCCAGGATGAAGCCGGCAAATGGGCTTACTTCGGATTCGCAGACGAGAGTCACTTCTCCGGCCGGATGGTGAGCATCTATGTTGCGGTGGCTAATCCGGTGGGCAGCAGTACACCTTTTGAAACTTCCGGGGCAGTTTCGACAATTGTCTGGGAGTATTGGAACGGCAGAGCGTGGGCTAAGTCGACGTTGCTGGACGAAACAGGCGGGCTGACACGCTCGGGCCTGCTCCGGTTCGTCGTGCCGCGCGACTTCACAGCCAGCGAGCAATTCGGGCGGACTCTTCACTGGTTCCGTTTTCGGCCGGCAGAAGGATCGTCCAGCGAGCTTTGGGTGAACCGCGTCGCGCTCAATACGGTCTTTGCCACGCAAGCCGCCACGGCTCCGGCGGAGGTCCTTGGTTCAAGCAACGGAGCGGCGGGACAGAGATTTGTCACCACCCGGAAGCCAGTCATTGAGGGCCAGAAAGTGGAAGTTCGGGAGCCGCTGCCTCCATCACCAGAGCAGCGGGCGATCATTCTGGAGGAAGAGGGCCTGGGTGCAATCAGGCCTGCCGATGATCTTCAGCGTCGGGCCGGCGACGTATGGGTACGCTGGCATGAAGTTCCAAGTTTCGAAGCTTCGGGCGGCGACGAGCGACATTACCTGATGGACCGGGTCAAAGGAGAGATTCTTTTCGGCGACGGAGTCAATGGGCGAATTCCTCCTGCTGGAAGCCGGAATGTGCGTATCGATGAGTACCGGGTAGGTGGCGGATCACAGGGGAATCGCGACGCAAACAACATCACGCAATTCAGAACTACGATTCCGTATGTCGAGAAGGTGACGAATCTGGATCCGGCTCGAGGCGGAGTGGATGCCGAAACGTACGAATCGATGTTGAGCCGGGCTCCCCGCCAGATACGCCACCGATGGCGAGCTGTCACAGCCCAGGATTTTGAGGATCTTGCGCGTCTCGCCTCGCCGGAAGTGGCCCGGGCGCGTTGTGTTCCGCTGCGGGACTTGTCGAAGAATCTTGACGCCAATCTGCGAAAGCCCGGGGTTGTGAGTCTGATTATCGCGCCCGCATCGGACAGCTCCCCCGGCAAGACTGTGTTAGACGGTCCAAAGCCGAGCCGAGAACTTTTGGACCGTGTGAGACGCTACATCGATGCACAGCGGCCGGTCGAAACGGACCTGGTCATTACAGGTCCCGAGTATGTCGCAATCAAAGTTGAAGCTGAAATTACCATCACCGCGGATGCGACTCCAAGTGCGGTAGAAGATGCTGCAAGCGCGGCGATTATCCGATTCCTGAATCCCATCACGGGTCACCGGGACGGATCTGGATGGCAGTTCGGGCAGGAACCCACACGCTCGGATCTGTTTGCGCTGTTAGAGGATCTGCCGGGAGTGGACCATGTGCGTGCGCTGAAAATATCCGCGGTTGCGCCGCGATCCGGTGTTTATGCGAGCAGGCATTTCCTGATCTTCGCAACCGAGCCACAAGTGACGGCGACGCTGGAGACTTAAAGATGCCATTAACTCTGCCTTGCCTGGACGACCGAACGTGGGAAGAACTAACGGAGGAATCGCGCCGCCGCATTCCCGCATACGCGTCCGGATGGACGAACCACAATGCCGCCGACCCGGGGATCACTCTCATTGAACTCTTCGCGTCTCACTGCGAAAGCTTCCTGTATCGAATTGACCAGGTTGGTCCCGCAAACAAATCGGCGTTCCTGAAGCTGATCAATGGACCCGGATGGCAATCGGGCGGTAACATGCAGGACGACATCAAGGCTACTGTGGCCGACCTGCGCCGGCCGCATCGCGCTGTGACGCCAGAAGACTTCGAGTCTCTTGCGATGAGCATCGACGCAGAGTTGGAGACTGGCTCCAAAGTTAAGGTAGGCCGAGCCAAGTGTCTCTCGCGGATGAACTTGAGAACTGCCGGATCCCGTCCTGCCCAAGCCGCCGGCCATGTCACCGTGCTGATTGTTCCGGATCCCGCCGATGCGCCGACGGAACCGCTTCTCTGGAAGGTGAAGAGCGTCCTCGAAAATGCCCGGCTCATCGGTACGCGTTTGCATGTATTGCCCGCCCGATATGTTGACGTCGGGGTGCGGCTCTCGATTGTCGCCGAGCGTAGCGTTTCTACGGATGAAGTCAAGCGGGCGGCACTCCAAAAGTTAACAGGCTTTTTCGATACCATGCATGGCGGTCCCGATGGAGCCGGTTGGCCGTTTGGTCGCAGCGTTTACGTTTCTGAGATCTACCAGCTGTTGGTCAAGGTACCCGGTATTAAAAAGCTCGGCCAAATTCGGGATCGCGCAAGCGAAAAGCCTCTGGATGAGCTGATTCTTTCGTCGCGGGACGATTCGGAAGGCAGTGGGCGCGGACAGCGCAACCGGTTCGGAGAATTGGAGGCGATTGAACTCCAGTCGTTCGAGCTCGTCCGTTTCAAGGGCGAAGATGCCGAAATTACGGTAACGCACGAAAGCAAGCGCTCCATTTCGACGGGAAGCGAGGATCTGTCATCGAACAGCTAATCCAACAGCTTCCGGCTATTTACCGGGAGCAGCAGGTCCCGGGCGCTGAGGCCGCGAACAGCGATTTTCTGCGGCGGTTTCTGGATGCATTCGAGCGTGTCCTGCTCGACGGCGACGAGGAGCTTGTCTCGCTGCGGCAGCAGATCGAACGCCTTCCCCTGCTTTTCGATGCGGAGCGCACCCCGGACACATTCCTGAACTGGCTTGCCGGGTGGGTGGCACTCGATCTGCTGGCGGAGTTACCCGTGTGGAGAAAACGCAAGCTGGTTGCTGAGATCGCCAGCCTTTACCGGATTCGCGGCACCAAGACTTACCTCGAACGTATCTTGCGCCTGACTCTCGATGCGCTGCCACTGGTGGTGGATGCGGAATTGCCGGGGTTACAGATAGCAAAGTATTCAACGGTTGCAGAGGACACCTATTTGGGCGGCGGTCCGCCTTTTGTGTTCCAGGTGATTCTGGCGTTCTCCAAGAACGAGGAGCGTTTTGTCGAGCAACAATCTCATCTGGCGAGAGAGCTCATCGAAATGGAGAAGCCGGCCCACACCTGGTACGAGTTGAAGGCGACATTTCCAAGGCTGCGGGTTGGAAGGCATTCAACCATAGGAGTGGATACTGTGCTGGCGCCAAAAACAAAGGAACGATGAAGATCAGCAGAGGAGGCGAGCTATGTCGACTAAACGCCTAAACTATTTCAACCACCAGTTCCTGGAGGAACAGGATTTCCGGGATGAGCAGCAGTACCACCTTTCGATGCGGCGGCATCACCATCGATCCTTGCACCAATGGGGCATCACTGACGGATTGCAGTTAAGTAAGAGTGGGACGCGCGAGATCACGGTCGAGCCAGGGGCGGCGCTGGACCGGGAGGGGCGCGAATTGATTGTGGAGCATCGCTTCACGCGTGAGCTGAAATCGGAGAACCGGCCTCAAATCCATGTTGTCCTCAAGTACGAAGAGAGGTTTGACAAAGCGGACCTGGTCGGTACAGAGGTAGAGGGCTACAGCCGAGTCACCGAGTTTACTGAGATCAACACTGTGCCTGAAAAGGAGAAGGCTGGCGACGGCGTTCTATTGGGAACGGTGCACTTTGATTCGGAAGGGAATATCAGCAAGATTGACCATTCCGTGCGGCAGCTGGCCGGTTCGCTCATCGCTCCCAGTTCTGTGCACTCCGTCCATCTGGCGGACGGCGCGGTCACGCGGCCGAAGCTGTCGAGCGAACTGCTGGAGATTTTAAAGCCTTCACAAATTGCGCTAGAGGACGGCGTGGTGACATGGGACAAACTCGCGCCTGATCTGCGGTCCGCCATTGGCGTCCGGGGCTGGATGCGGATGCCGTTCAGACCCGCAAAGCTGAAACCCAAGCAGATGAACTGGGGTGCCGGCGCGAGCGGAAACGAGGGGGAGTTCTTCCTGGACGTAGAGTTCGCGCATTGCGATGCGAAGGGGGCGAAGGGGGCGATGGGAATTCCCGTCCCGCCGGGAGCCCGTCACGTGAGAGAGTTCCGCATTGCAGGCACCACCCGGCAGCAAGTGAAAGTACAACTCCTTCGAACCGGATGGAACTCTCGCGACAAGAAGGGCGAGAGCACATCGATCGTCAACGAGGAGTTACGCAATGCGATTTTCGATCAGAAGCTCGCGGCAGATATGGACCTCGATGAGTTGCATACGTTAACTGTTTCCATTCATGCGACAGGGGAAACGGAAATTTGGCTGATAGCAACCAGGTTCGAGTAGAGGACCTGATCGAAACGAATCGTTAATGGCTTATCCTTTTGGTTTCTTTGTAAAGCGTAAGTTAAGAGGATTGAGCGGATTTACAGGCCGATTCCGATTTTCGACTTAGTGGTCTTGCCATGGTCACTGGTTTGATGTATGATTCCGCAGGTCCGCACATGCCCTGAAGGAGGACATCATTGGCCCTTGAACGTTGTAAGAACGGACACATATATGATCCGACAAAGCACACTTCGTGTCCCTATTGCGGAGTGGATCTGGATATTGGCAAGACAACCCCGAAACGTGCTTCGGGCAGTGATTCTTCGGGCGGTGAGACAGTGGGTCGCGATGTCCCGCACGCGCTGACACAGGGTCTCTTCGAAGCGAAAATCGGGATTAATCCGCCTGTGGGCTGGCTGGTCTGCATCGACGGGCCTGAACGAGGAATGGACTACAGGATTCGCTCGGAGAACAACAGCATCGGCCGCTCTGAGACGATGCGAGTCTGCATAGCCGGCGACGAGGGGATTGCGCGAGAAAACCACGCTTTTCTTACCTACGATCCGGAATCGAACACATATTTCATACGTCCGGGCATCGCGACCGGAATGGTTTACCACAACCGCACGCCGGTGTTTACGCCAATCGAGTTAAAACCGTTTGACGAGATCAAGTTGGGGAAGACAACGCTGCTGTTTGTACCTCTCTGTGGCGAGTTCGGGGCCAGAGGCTTCAAATGGGCCTAGTCCGGTCTCTCATCCTGTTGTTTGGGTTGAGCCTCACCGTACCTGCGGCATTTCCCTTCCAGGTGCAACGAATGGTGCTCAGCCAGGTCGCCCCGAAACTGCCGGTAATGGAGGGCTATGTTGACGCTCTGGATACCAATGGACAGCCACTCGCAGGTCTCGTTCCGGCAGACTTCAAGGCCAGTCTCGGCACAACGCCGCTGAAAGTGACAGCGGTTAAGCTCTTCAAAGATGCCGGAGAAGGCGTAGCGTACGTATTTCTGGTTGACATCTCGAAGTCGATTTCACGCGCGGACTTCGGATCCATGCAGAGTGCCATCAAAGGTTGGATTGCGGATTTGGGGCCGAAAGATCGCGTCTCAATCTGCAGCTTTGGTGACGACTACAACGTGATCACAGATTTCACGAACGATAAGAGTGAGCTGAACTCCGCAGTCGGGGATCTGGTGCAACGCGACATGAGCACGCACTTATATCAGGCCGTCAGCCGGTCCATGGATCTGGAGAGGCGCGGCGATCCTGACCTGCCCTCACGCCGGGTGCTGATATTGCTGAGCGACGGCAAGGATGAAGGCAGCGCCATCACTTCAGAAGATGTTGTTCAGCGTCTCGCCGCTAGTCATATTCCGATCTGTGTAGTTGGCTACAGTCATCTGCCTAAATCGGAGAAGCGGCAATACCTGGACGTATTGCGCCGATTTTCCGAACTTTCCGGCGGAGTCTATCAGGAGGCCGGGAATGGCAATATCGAGCAAGTCTATGGGAACATACGGGACGCCATTCTACGAGTCCTGGTTTTAGATCTCTATTGCCCAAAGTGCGCAGCGGACGGAAGAGCCTATCCCGTGCTGGTGACTTTGTCGCGCGGTGGAAGGACTCTCAGCAGCAGCCTGGACGTTACACCCATTGCAGCTTCCGGGTCCGATGCGAAGCAGCAGCCTCCGCCCAAAGAGCAGACCTCCCCGTGGCTGAAGGTGCTTTTCAAGCTCCGAGTCTATCTTCCGGAGTTAGGAGCAGGTCTGGCCGCGCTGCTATCGGTAGGTGTTGTGGTCGTCATTAAGATATGGAAGAAGCCACCGCCACCGCCCGATTCCTCCAATACGATCGTGCCAACCGGGCCAACGGGGCCAACCATTGTTCACAAGGGGATTCCACTTACTTTCGCGGTGATAAAAGGGAAAGACTCCGGTCGCTTCATCAATCTGCGAATCAGTAACAAGCTTGTAATTGGCCGCTCCAAAGAGTGTGATCTGGTAATTGACGATATGAGAGTCTCCAGTAAGCACTGCGAGATGGCGCTCGTGAACGATTCGCTGGTAGTGTATGACCTCAGTTCGAAAAACAGCACGATCGTGAATGGAGTACCGATTGAGGGACGATTCAAGCTGGAGAATGAGGACGACATGCTGTTAGGTGAAACCCAGTTACGTTTAAGGTTCAATCCAGATGAAATTCCTGGCCGCCGGTAACGCGCAGCATATTGGAAAACGCTCGGAGCAACAGGACTCATTCGGTTTTTCGGACCCAACTGACAATGCCTTTGCGGCGCATGGGGGAATGGTTGCTGTTGTAGCGGACGGGATGGGAGGGTTGGCACATGGCAAGCTAGCCAGCCAGACTGCGGCCCAGACATTTCTGGACGCCTATCAGGCGAAGAGCTCCGCCGAATCGATTCCCGATGCGCTGTACCGGTCGATCGAAGCTGCAAACGACGCCGTAGTCAGTCTTGCGGTTCAATCGGGCACAAGAAATGGGCTAGGCACCACTCTGGCCGCTGCCGTCTTTCACCAGAAAGAATTGTACTGGATTTCGGCTGGAGACAGCCGGGTCTACTTATGCACGGGCGGGAGGATTAACCGTCTGACCGCTGATCATGTGTATGCAAACGACTTGCAGCAGCAAGTAGCTAAAGGAGAGACAACGCAGTTACTGGCGGAGAGCCATCCTGAGCGGGCCTCGCTTACCAGTTATCTTGGGCTGGCTTCGCTGCCGAAGGTGGACCGCGCCATGAAGCCGCTTCCGCTGCGCCCGGGCGACGCGGTTCTGGTCTGCAGCGACGGCCTGTATCGATCGGTTTCTGAAGAACAGATGGCGGAAGCTTTGCAACTGGATGCCACGCAAGCTTGCGAGAGCCTCATTCAAGAAGCTCTGGCCGCCGGCAACCCCGCGCAGGATAATATGACGGTTCTGGTTTTACGCTACCTGCCAGGTGGGCTGGTAGCTCCGCTCAGATTCGGAAAGCGGGGTCTCCAGAAGGCGGGACTCATCACCGCGCTGGGATTGATCGCATTTAGCGGGGGTGCATTCTTTTGGCTAAGCTACGGGCGGTCGCTGCGAGACAACCATGCGGGTCATCCGACTACGCAAGCCGCAGTTGCTGCGCCTCAGGATTCCCGGCAATCAGCACTAAGTGCTCAGCCGCAAGCGGCCAACCCGACGGGCAGGCCGCCGGGACAGGTCCTCTCAACACCGACTCCGAAGATTCCGCTCGAGATCAGAAACTTCGACGCTGTACCCGAAGCGGACGCCGCTTTTCGCTTGCAGTGGACGCTTGCGGGAACCAAGAGCGAGGACTGCAAACTTCGGATCAGTGGTGCGGATGGAAGAGTCGTGGGGCGAAATCTGCCGGCTTCGCAGCAGCAAGGGCTGCGAGTGTCCCCGCGTAATCCAACTACTTATGTTCTGACTGCGGTTTGCGGTAACAAGACCTTGTCTCAATCGGTACTCGCAACACCCGCTGCGAAGCCAGGGAACCCCACCCGATGACTCCGCACGATATTCAATCAGGAACTTATCAGACGAGCCTGTTATCGGAGGCGGGCGGGCGCGAGCGAAATGAGGACTGCTGCCTGTGGTCAGGCGAGGGAGAGTCCCGTTGTTGGATAGTGGCTGACGGGTTGGGCGGTCATCGCGGCGGAGGAATCGCGTCCAAAGCTGCGGCCACCGCTTTCCTGAACTCATTCGGTGAGCATCCGCAATGTTCGGACCAATCTCTCAAGCTGCATTTCGCGGCAGCTCAAGCCGCTTTGCACGAACAGCAAAAGCGAGAACCTGAGCTCTCCACTATGCGTACGACTTTGGTGGCGCTGATTGCGGATTCGAATACTGCAATCTGGGGACACATCGGAGACTCGCGCCTTTATCGTTTCCGGAAATGCCGGCTGCTTGCATGTACCGAAGACCACAGCGTACCTCAAGCATTAGTAAAGGCAGGAGACCTTCCCAGCGAGGCTATTCGCGGCCATCGAGACCGCAACCGCTTGCTCCACTCCTTGGGCGAGCCGGGGATCTCGCTGCCTACACTTCCTGAAAGCGCTGTGGAATGGGGTCCCGAGGATTCGTTTCTGCTCTGTACAGACGGATTCTGGGAACACGTATTGGAAGAGGAGATGGCCGCTGATCTGGAGTCTTCTGGAACTTCAGAAGAGTGGCTGAAGCGCTTGGAAACGCGTCTGCTTGCCCGCGTTTCCGGGGCTTACGATAATTATTCCGCCATTGCAGTCTTCCTGGGCCCGCATTCTCGCGACGGTTCTATCGGGGAACGTTAATGGCAGACCGCTTCGCCGTTCGCCCGGAGACGATCCTTTGCATGGGCTGTATGGAGTTGAAGCGGAATGGCCGCTGTCCTAACCCGTCGTCGTGCGGCTGGATGGAAGGAACAGGCAATCCATCAGTATTACAGCTGCAGCCGAGAACGGTGATACAGCGGCATTACATGCTGGGAAGGGTGTTAGGACAAGGTGGGTTCGGCATTACTTATCTTGCATACGATCTTGAGAAGGATCGGAAACTCGCAATCAAAGAGTACTTTCCAGGTTCCTATGCGACCAGAAAGACCGATCACGAGACTGTCACTCATTCGAGCGCAGAAAGCCGGGAATCCTATCAATACGGGCTAAAGAAATTCGCGCAGGAAGCCCGGACACTGGCACGATTCCGCGGGCACGCAAACATTCTCGAGATAGTGAATTACCTCGAAGCGAACGACACCGGATATATCGTGATGGAATACCTGGAAGGCGTGACGCTGGCTAAATATCTGGAAGGACGTGAATCAGGAAAGCTGTCCTTCGCGAAATCATTCAACATTCTGCTTCCTGTGATGGACGCCCTGCGTGAAATACACACCGCAAATATCATTCATCGAGATGTCAGCCCGGACAACATCATACTGTGCAATAACGGCCCCATAAAGCTGATCGACTTCGGTGCGGCGAAGGAAGCCATTCTCGATTCCCGCACGCGCCAACTTATCTTGAAAGCCGGGTATACACCCTGGGAACAGTATCTGAGCGATGGCGCTGCCGGACCCTGGAGTGATGTCTATTCGCTTGGTGCGACTTTCTACAAATGCCTTACCGGAATTGTTCCTCCCGAAGCTCCGGTCAGATTAGTCGACGACCGTTTGCTTTCCCCTCAGGCACTAGGTCTGATTCTTCCGCAGCGGGCAGAAGACGCACTTATTCGAGCATTGGCGGTGCGGGCAAGAAATCGTTATCAGACAATGGGGGACTTCCTGCGTGATCTGTTGCCAGAACAGCCTGAACCAAATTTCAAGGTATTGAGGCCGGATGACAAGAAGGGTCAAGATGTCGGCGTCAGTCTTCTAAGCCGGCTGCAAGAATGGTGGCGCGAACTGTGGCGGCCTACTGCCCCTCCTCCTAAACCCCCGGTTGTGCCTAAATTAGGGCTGCGCTTTACCGCTGGCGAGTTGGTAGGAGAGACGATTCAAGTCAAGGAAGATGATTTAATTATCGGGAGAGATCCCGCCAAGGCGCACCTGGTGATTCCGCTGCCGAGCATCTCAGCGGCGCATGTGCGAGTGACAATGCACCCTGCAAACAGTGGAGTGCGGATCGAAGACTTGAACTCACGCAATGGAACCTTCGTCAGAAAGGCGAAAGGAAATGGCCGTCCCACCAGGCTGGTGAGTACAGAGCTACTCAGGGCCGGAGATATTTTCTTCCTGTGTGATGAGCAAACGGCCACATTTGAGGTTGTGAAAGTATAGTGCTCACCCGGGGGGACGAGTTACCCGGGTTTTGTCGCGAAGATATTGGAGGTGATGAGCACAGTTGTATTTACGCCATGATCATGCGCCAGATCGATTAAATCCTTTGTTCCACCCGGCCCATCCGCGTTCTTGCCGTCCCAGAGCGCAATGAGCGATATGTTGGGAGCTCCGGTTGCGAGAGCCTCTTCCAATAGCCAGAGATTAGTTCGCTGCCAGATATCGTATCCCGCGAGTTTTCGCATCCAGGACGGAAGTTCCTTACCAGGTCCGAGAACCTGGAGTTCATTCACTCCCCGATGAGTGTCTGTTAGCGCATTGAAGCGCTTGATCCAGGCGGGACCTCCATGGGCGACAGATTCCGCCACGAATGGACCTTCGGGCAAGCTCAGCAAGACGCGGGTGGGGATTCCGAGTTCGGAACAGACCTCATGGAAGGAAATGTCTCCTCCATTGGCGCCGCCTGCTACACCAAGAGCCGGTCCCGGCAGCGATTCCAGTGATTGTTGAATGGCATTTCGGATGGCCTCTCGGGCTCTCAACTCCTCGCTGGCGGGAAAGCGGGGGTCTTCGCGGTCCGGCTTATCGACCATGTGTCCGCTAAAGATAATGACGTGCCTGAGAGTTTCTGCCGGTAACGGAACGGCCGGGAAGCGCGCTAAGGATAGTTCAACACGATCTTTGAATATGCCAAGTTGACGGAAGAGATCGAGCTGATCTCGCGCGGCTGCCACGTGGAATGGTTCAGCGCCACTAAGGGCCCGCTCATATGCCGCGGCGGCTGCTCCATCACGCGCGGCAGTAAGAAATGCATAGTCTGCTTTAGAAATGGCTAACCAGATGTCCTGGTTATTTCCCTTCGTTGTTGCGGCCTGCAACGACATCCCCACGGCGGCGGCCAGCCGGTCATAACTTACTTTGAGCTCGTCTTCAGTTCGCAGTGCCTTGCTCTCGATGTCGAACATATCGACCCACTCGTCGTGATTTTGACGAATGAGCTCAAGCAGCAGTCTGGAAAGAGCCAGAGCGTTCAGGCCGGAGTACGTGTGGTTTAGATTCTGCTCGAAGCCGCGCTCATAGAGTTTCAACGATTCAAAAAAGAACCGGGAACGGATCGCCGAGATTCTTCGCTCATCCTCGTTCTTGCCGCGCCATAGCCCCCGCCCGCGGGCTTTCTCGTTTCTGCCCTGCAAAGCAAGTGCTTCGGCGCGTTCGTCGAGGCTGGCTCTTGGGTTCTCAAGCACACAGCGACAGGATTGGTCGGAACGGGTGAGGTCCTGAAGGCGCTGGTACACCGTTCCGAGAATAAGGTTCGCTTCAACGTCGTGCGGATATGCATTGGTGACGACCTCCCAGGTGTTGCGGGCCGATGTCAGAAATCCACAATGAAGCTGGCGTCTGCCCACGATCCTGCGACCGCCTAGCTCCCAAAGAAAACGTCCGGATTCCCGTCCAAGGAGACCCAGTTTCCCACCTTGCCCGCGGCTTGCGGCGAGGTCCGCGTCGTTTACAAAGGCCAATGGAACGGGATTTAATTTGGATTGCTCCGGCTCATCCAGGCCAGGAAGGGAGCGGAACACGGGGCTATCCACGCGATCGGAGGCTTTTGTTTCGTTCAAGCCCTGCACAAACATGGCAAGAGCCGCCGCGGGATCTGATGGATCATATTCCAGGTAACGATCTGTCTTCAGATCGAAAGGGACATCGCCTTCGGGACCTCGTTGATTTGGCGGATTCGACATCTTTGCCCGGATCAGATAGGTCTGGCGGGCGCGAACTGCATGACGAATACCCAACTCGTAAAAGACGTTCGCATTGTGGATAGAGATGTCAGCGATCACCAGGTCTGCCACGAGCAGGAGCTGAAACATGTCCTCTCGAATGTTGCCGGCCTCCAGAATGGTTCCTGTGGTTCCACCGTGAATGTCCGCCGCCTTCAGGGCGGGAGCGACCAACTCGTTGTGGATGCGCTCGAAGTCAATACCGCTCTTTAACCCAAATGGACGAACGATGAAAGCCTGCATTTCACACCTTCGATTGCCTTACGAAAGCGCCGAAGTAAGCCGGTTCTATTAAATTTCCGGCTGCTTCACCAACGTCGCGAAGCTTCTTTATATTTTCGGGAGTAGCGAGATCCATTCGAAGTAACTCGTCGATATTGACATCTCCGATTCCAATCTTGCGCAGTTCTTCAGCCGTCAACTCCGGATTGAAGCGTGCATATAGGAACGCCTTTCCCAGGTCTTGTTCCAAGGGAATTCTCGGACGGGCCATTCTCTCCTCGAAGCTCAGATCGTAAAGACACTCGCCGCCAACCCGCGGGATCATGTCGCCAAGTTCTCTGTCGATTACGTTCCCATAAACACAGCGGCCCACAGTTCGACAGTTGATATCCTGATCTACTTCCGCGCTGTGCATTAAAGCCGAGATCAGACCCGGGATCTGAAAGGGAATCGATTGATCCGGATGTTCGAAAGCCGGGCCGACCTTAGGGGCCGAACCAGTTCCCACCGAAACAAGCAGCATTTTCTGCTCTCCTGCTGACCAGTCGAGACCGTAGTGCGGAGAGGTCGCCATCCGGAACAATTGAAATGCTGGATTATTATACGGCGTCACTCCGCCGTCTACGAAGACGAAACTTTTGGCGGAGTCATTCGGATCCCAGCGCAGCACTTCTGGTGGAAAGTACACAGGCGCCGCGGTGCTGGCCCGAACTAGTTGCCAGAGCGGGATCTGAAGATTGCAATCAGGCCTGTTTGTCTGGTTATAGATCGCCCTCGGATTACTGCTGACCGGCCAGGGCGAGTCGGTGGTCCAGTTTCGCGTGATAATGGCAAGCAGGCTTTTCAGATCCGGCGAACCGAGCGTTGTCTTTTCGCCGAAGACCCCTTTTAGCTGATTAGTAAGAGGATCGCTGGTGTAGAGACTCTTGTAACGTTTTAGAAGAAAACGCTGCTCGAACATCTGCGGCCCGAACTCCTGATAGAAGCGTTGAAGATCCTCCACGCTGAGCCCTTTTGCCAGTCCTGCTGCGATGATCGCGCCGGTGCTGGTGCCCGCAATGTAGTCGAAGTATTCACCAAGAGACTGACCGGTAATCTTCTCTATGGCCGCCAGAATTCCAAGGCTGAGAACGCCTCGGATTCCGCCGCCATCTATTGCCAGCAGCTTTCGTCGCTGCGCCGTCGAGGGAGTCATATTCGCCCGGTCAATCGTATCAGCTTTTTTGCGTATGATGAAGGGACCTCATGCCGCCTCAGGTCCGCAGGCCGAGCACCGTACACGCGAAATCCGCGAAGGCTCCCACGCTTGGGAGATTCCGTAAATGGGTCGTCTGTGTCTGCTTGAGTGTGCTGATCGTTGCCATCTATGCCCCCGTTAAGAATTACCAGTTCGTCGATTATGACGATGAGGTCTTGGTCTCGAACAATCCCTATGTTCAGGCTGGACTTACAGCTTCTTCGATCCGCTGGGCAATCACTACCATTAATGTGTTCTACTGGCAGCCGCTGACTTGGATTTCATTCATGGCGAATCGCCAGCTCTTCGGACGAGGTCCCGGCGCTTATCATGCGGTGAACGTCGCGCTTCATGCTACCAATGCGATATTGCTGTTCCTGCTGCTTGACGCGTTCACTGCGGGGTTTTGGCCGAGTGCTGCAAGTGCTGCCCTCTTTGCATTGCACCCCTTACGTGTTGAATCGGTGGTGTGGATCTCGGAGCGCAAGGATGTTCTCAGCGGGATGTTCTGGTTGCTCACGCTGTTTGCTTACCACTTCTATTTAAAAAAAAGAGTCCGCAGCAGGTATCTCATTCTTGTGGCTGTCTTCTGTCTCGGCCTGATGGCGAAACCGATGCTGATGACCATCCCATTCATCCTGTTGATCCTGGATTACTGGCCGCTAAGACGTTGGGGCAGAGACAGCGTCAGGATTCTGATCCGGGAAAAAATTCCCCTGCTAGTGCTTTCTCTTGGCTCGGCACTGCTTTCCTTTCGCGGTCTTCAACAGTACGGTGCGACGGTTGATCTCCCGCTGGCTATGCGCCTTTCAAACGCCGTTGTCGCTTATGCGCGATATCTGAAGATGATGGCTTGGCCGTCGGCGCTGTCCGTGCTGTATCCTTACGATCCGCGCGCAACTGTTTGGCGGCCGCTCTTGTCGCTCACCATGTTGGGGGCCTTGACTGTACTTGCTCTTCGTCTGAGAAGGCAAAGCCCTTACTTTTTATCCGGCTGGCTCTGGTATCTGGTCACGCTGGCGCCGACAGTGGGCATTGTTCAATCCGGTCCCCAAGCCCTCGCCGACCGGTTTACTTACCTTCCGTCCATCGGAATCGTGATCGCGATCGTCTGGTCGGGCGTTGAGTTAATACGAAAAGAGCGGTGTTTGCGCAAGCCGATTCTCGTGGTTTTCGTCGGTTCAATGCTGGGATTCTCGTGGGTCTCCGCTGCTCAGGTCAAGGTCTGGCGAGACAGCGTAACGCTGTTCTCTCAGGCGGCGAGTGTTGGTCCGGAAAATGCCATTGTGCAACATAACCTGGGGTATGGCCTTGCCGCTGAGGGCCGTTACGCAGAAGCAATCCCGCATTACCAGGAAGCGTTGCGCCTGGATCCGCATCTCGAAAAAGTTCATTACAACTTGGGAAGGGCACTGTACGAAACGGGTGACATAGCCGGTGCCGCATCTCAATTCCGCGAAGCTCTGAGTTCGCCGATGCTTGCAGATTCCGAAGCAGATGTGCGGAGCGCTCTGGGTATTACTCTTACCCGGCTTGGCGATCCGGGAGCAGCAGCTACTCAGTTCGAGGGTGCGCTCAAGTTAAAGCCGCTATCACCAGAACTGCACGCGAACTGGGGCTCGCTTCTGGCGATGCGAGGGGACGTAAAGCGGGCGGCTGAGGAATTTGAAATCGCGGTTCGTCTGGATCCTGAATACACAGATGGGCACATAAATCTCGGCCAGGCTCTTTCTGACTTAGGGAGACGCCGGGAAGCTCTTGAGGAGTTTAAGTCAGCCTTGGCTCAGAGTCCCGACAACAGCCGGATCCGAAGCAGGATTGAAGATTTGCTGCGTTCGGATCGCTCTCTGCAATAGAAGCCCATACTGCTTTAAGCGGAACGCGACGCAACATGGGAAGTTGTTCGGCTGAGAGGACCAAAAACACTCAGACCGTCAACTTATAACCCATGTTTTCAATCCCTCTTTTCGTTGACGCACTCAGTCCATCGATGAAGTCCCTGAATCGTGGGACTTTTTCTTGAACGGCCAGATAGCGGTAAGGCGTGGCTCGCGGCGGGTCCGGGCGTAAGCGGCTCGAATCAAGATCGATCGACATGACTTGAAAGATTTTGGAAAGTTCTTTCAGCGGATCGATTGCGAAGTCCTCAACGCGCAGGGCCAGCGTAGCGGCTTGCAGATAAAGCTCCGTTTCCTCCACAAACTCTGGGAAAGACAAAAAGCGGGGACCTGGCAGGGCCGCGAAAAACCTGGGATCACCTTCGGCAAAGGCCCTGAATTCCGAAAAGTTGCGCTCCAGATCGGCACAGAGGTCTTCGTTATTCGAGTAAACCTCCGAAATGCCAGTGATTATCCTGTTGTTGCGAATGTAGGTTCGCCACCAAATCCAATTTGTCAGCAGCGAATCGATGGGATGGCGATAGACAAAAATCAGGTCGGCGAAACCTGATCGGACCGCTTCCAATATGCCATTCCCGACTTCCGGCGGATACTGATCCCGGGAAATATGCCTTAGAGTCGCATGGCCGCTATAGATCATAGGTGTCGGACCCGGGTGCAGGCGGATCATGTCTCTGAAGTATCTGACTCTGTCCCCAAGATAGTCTTCGATCAACCCACTCACATACGTCCGTCCAGTGCCGAAGAGTCCGATAACATAAGCTGTTCTGTGTTCCCCCAAGCCCGAACCGTTGTGGCCTGCCGAATTCCGCAGGGCTAAATGGTTCAGGTCTCCTTCCATCCTCGAGCTAAGGGCGTCCCAGGCCGCCGGGTCTTGTAAACCGCCCGACCCCTTTACCTGCGCACGAATGATCTCAAGATGCTTTTGCAATAACTCCGCCAGGGCGGCACTCCTTCTCTCCGAAAGCGCCAATCGCTTTTCCAGGGCGATCACATCCATAGGCAGGAACTCGAAGGTAGCCATCTTCTGAGAGAACCGGTCCAATGTAACCATGTTGGCGGAGAGACGGTCAAAAGACCAGACAATTTCTTCGAGTGATCGGCCCACCGCCTCATTGAAACTAAGCTGAGACCGCGTATACCAGGCCAAGGTGCGCGCGAGCGATCTTTTTGCAAGCTGGATCAGGTCATTGCGCCACCCGGGGAGCCGTGGATTGACGATCCCCACCTGGTTGTTGAGTTCCTCCAGGGCAGCCGCTGCGCGGCGCAGTTCTTCGAAGTCATAGAGGGTCCAGCCATTTTCGCCCTCTCGCAATAAATACGCCTCGTTCAGATGCTTGAGGATCTTGTACACCGCGGGAGTAGGCGGCGCTTCCGCTACGCGTTGGACTAGCAGGGCAGCGATATTCTTCATTGTGCGCGGCAGGTCCGTTCCGGCAAACTCCATGAGGCAGATTGCTTTCGCCACCCGTGCAGCCATTCCCGGGTAGTCCTGGTTGTCCGGGTGTGCGCCGGCTACACGTACACAATGCTGTTTCTCAGGCGGAATACTTCCTTCGAGGAGGTCATAAATCTTGTCGATGCTCACGAGCGCGCCGATGGGCTGACCGGCGAGGCGGGTACGATCCGACACCAGCATTTCAAAAGTCTGCTTGACGATACTGCGATTCCCGGCGAGCTGTTTTGGCGCATTCGGATGTAGCATCAGACCGGCCACGATGTCGATCGAGAGGTCGATCAAGTGCGGGAGATAAGGATAGAACCGGACAAACTCGTCCTCACTGAAGTCCGTGCGGCGGGAGCAACTCTCCAGCTTGACGCTTTGAATCAGTTGTGCACCGCAGTTGCTGAAGAGATCTCTTAGTACAGCCTCCTGGGTCTGCTTCTTGCGAAGTACACGGCAAGTTACAATCTCACTGAGTCCAGCCTCCGACAGGTCGATCCGGTGCTTCCAACGGCCTTGTATTTCACGCGGACCGTTGCGATGCTGGTAGACGTTCTCCAGCTTGTCTTCGGCCGTGATGATGATCCAGGCAGGACCAGCAATTCTCCCGCCCTTCACCCTGACAAGGCCTTGCTTGCCAATCTGCTCAACAAGGTCCTGCAAGTTGTCGAGTCGCTCGCGACCGCGCGCCAGCCATTGACCAATGTCGTCGAGTACAAAAGCGAACGTCTTCCCCGCACGGCGAATCTCGCACAAGTCGAACATTCTTTCGACCAAATCCCGGGTACTCAGCCTTGCTGAAGCCCCGGCCTGCGTCGTATTCAGCCAGGAATGCGGTGAAGCGTAAGTCAAGGGATCGAATCTGTGAAGCAGCTTGCTGCAGAGCGCAAGCTTCTCATTGCCTCGACGGACCTCTCGCCACTCTTCTTTATATTCTTCGCGGCATAACGACTGAAACGCCGCCAGTCTGCCCCCTTTCTCAAGTTCAATCTCAAGCTCTGCGACGTCAGAGTCCTCCGCATAATCCAGATTGCGCAGCAGGACCCGGTACATAACCTCAGCGATCTGTTCTGAGTTGGTTTTCGATCCCAGCTCCGCTTGAACATCGAGCATGAAGATCTCATGCGGGCTCGTTCGGTTGAGAAAATCAACGGACTCCGGAACCAACCTCGATTCCAAGTGTTCCAGGACAATTGACTTTGCGGAAACGCCAAGCACGTCGCGGTTGGCCAAAATATATCCGATGTTTCTAGCAAACGACGATTTGCCGGAGCCGAAGCTGCCCGAAATCCAGATTCCCACGGCTTCGGTTGGGCATTTTACAGCAGCCGCCATCGCCGGCAGCAGGCGCTCGTACTCCTTCCTGATCCGATCGGTTGCGATATATTCGGTCAGCTCTGTGAACACAGCAGCCGGCACGTGGCCGTCGACCTTGATAGTCTCCTCTATGGGCCTGGAAAAATCCCGGTCCAGCAGATCGACGACTCTGATCATGCCTCTTGCTCTCGAGCACCGAACAGCGCAGGTTCCCCTATCCGCACCGCGACCTCAGTCTTTCCGGCGCGCCGACCAGGCACGAGTGACGTAGGTCGCCTTGATGGAACGCTGGCCGGCGACGCGTTGCCCGACAAAATCAAGGAATGCATCAAACTGCGCTTCGCCAAGTTGCACTCGCAACTCGTTGACGGAACGCCAAACCCCCACATAGCGCTCAGGGGTCATGAGGATGTCATGCCGGCCTTCCATGTACACGACGTCTTCAAACCAGGGTGACGACCAAAGTTGCTCAGTCAGCGTTTCTTTCATGTCGGTAGATGCGCGCTTGACGCTTGGCCGCATAGCGGATAAGTGCTGCTCGATCTCAACCAGGAGTGGATTCGCCTCTATCAGGCGGGCGTTCCATAGGGCTGTAAATCGTCCGTGTGGACGCAGCAGACGGTGAAACTCTCGCGTGGCTGCATCAAAATTGGTCCAGTGAAAGGACGACGCCATGGTCAGCCAATCACCGGAAGCAGTGGCCGCACCTGTGTGTTCGGCGTGAGCGGCCAGCCATCGAATGGTGGTACCGGCGCTATCCGCCATGCCGGCCACTCGCATTTTTTCGTTGGGTTCGATGGCGGTCACTGACTTCACGCCCTTGCGGTAGACCATTCGCGTCCAGATGCCTGTCCCCGCACCCACGTCAATAAAGTCGATATCCGCCGCAGGCTTATGGAGCAAGCCCAACAGCGCATCGAGCACGGACGGGGAGTAGTCCGGACGATGCTGTGAGTAGTCCTTGGCAAGCCCCGTGTAATCGCCGGATTTTACGATGTGATTCAAACCGCCTCACCGCCATGGTACATAGAATCATGAGTGGCCGCTATTTATTGGGATAGATGCGCAAGACCTATCGAGAGAAGAAAGGGCCCGAGTACTGGAACTCACGATGGAGTCAAATTCCCGTTGATGAGCCTGCAGAAGGGCACGACCGTTATCCGCTT
>CBAAAA010000021.1:0-20260 GCA_964658695.1 uncultured Solirubrobacteraceae bacterium
CGCATTGTGATCGAAATACAGCAAGAAGCAGAACGGGGTCTTGAATACAATTTTAGCAGCGCAATGGCCCTAATCACCTTGACGACGGATTTTGGTTTGCAGGACCACTATGTGGGCACGATGAAGGGGGTGATCTTCACGCGGTGCCCGGGGGCGACGGTAGTGGATATCTGTCACGATGTTCCGGCGTTTTCGGTGTGGTCTGGCGCTTACACGATTGACCAGGCAGCGGCTTACTTTCCCAGGGGAACAGTGCATTTGGTGGTGATCGATCCGGGCGTCGGGACCGAGCGCAAGCCGATTTTGGTGCAGGCGCTGGGTCAGACGTTTGTTGCGCCTGATAACGGAGTTTTGAGTCTGATCCGGCTGCGGGAGGCGGGCGAGGTGGTGGTGCGCGAGATTGCAAACCGGGAGTTGTTTCTACCGCGGTCTTCTTCGACGTTTCATGGGAGGGATGTGTTTGCCCCGGTGGCGGCTGCGCTGGCGACAGGCACGGTTTCGGTGGACGAAGTGGGGCCGGTGTTGAACAAGATGGAAGTTCTGGATGGCATCGAGGCGGTCGAGAGCGGGCCGGAGCAGTGGATGGGCAAAGTACTCAGCGTGGACCGTTTTGGAAACGTGATCACGAATTTCGAAGCTTCGCTGGCGAACGGCGGCGGGTTGGAGATACAGACACCTAAGGAGCTGGTGAATACCGTCCGATCGACCTTCGGCGGGGCTCCTGAGGGTGTTGCTTTTGCGTATTGCGGAAGCTCGGGGTACATCGAGATTGGGATGAATCAACGGAGCGCGGCACGGCGCCTGCAGCTGACTGCGGGCGATGCGGTGCTGCTGCGACAGACTAGTCGAGCACAGTAATCAGGAGGCGACCGTTGCCCCAGGAGGTATGGCGGCCGACTCCGGTGAATTCGGCGGCTTTCAGAACGGGCAGGTATTCGCGGAGATTACCCTGGTAAATGGTGTGTCCGACAAAACCTCCGATACGGTGCCTCTGACCGGTTTTTGAGCTGCGGCGCTCGATGTCGGAGTCGGTGAGAGCGGACTCAATCAGCTGAATGTCCGATGGCGGATCAGGAAGAGCCAAGGGCGCAGAAGATAACGCAGTGATCCGTTGGGCGGCACGCGCATACAGGATCGGGAACTCGGGCGTAACGACAACTTTGTTCAGGGCTTTGAGTTCTGTCGGGGTGGCGAAATCCACTCTGATGCTGCTGACGGCGCTGGTGGCCGGGGCGAGCGGTACGGATTGAGGGTGCGTCCGGGTGTTTAGAAGTTTGGTCTTGCCGCGGCGGGAGCCGAGTTCGTGAATGGCGGAAAAAGCATCGAGGATCGTCTTCAACGTTTCGGTTGAGCGGTCGAAGAGATTTATCTCGAAATCGAAGCTTTGGCCGGGAGCGACGGAGTGCCCATCCAGATGATCGGCGCGGAAGACGAAGGAGCGCGGGCGGTTTACGGAGCGGTCGGAGGTTGAGGCACGCGGCTCAAAGATCTGGGCGTAGGCGCATTCGGCGGCAATGGAGCAGCTCTGTGCACCGCTACACTGGGGACGGCACGAGTGTTCTCGAAGTAGTTGGCCAAAGGCTCCGCGCAGAACGTTGCCGGCTTTGCCAACGGGAAACAAGATTGGCTCCAGTGCCAGCAAGCGAAAGCTAAGCACGTAGAAATCCAGGAACACAGGCATGATTGTAGAGCGCAAGCACGGCGGATTGCGATTGAACATACGAAGACTTGTTATTACCGCGTCCATTTTTTGCTCAGGCCTGTGGGCTCAGACGGTGACGGCGAACTGGCCGCTGATGCCCTGGCCGAGCAAAATTACATTCCAAACGGGCTCCCTCGCGATCGATTCCAAGTTTTCCATTTCGGTGAGCGGCGCGGGCGGGAGCGATACACGTGTCGGGGATGCTGTGAACCGGGTGTTCACGCGGTTGAGCCGGCAGACCGGGATTCCACTGAAGCCGCAGCTGGTGAAAAGCGAGGCGACACTGGCGATTGTGGTGGAGAGCGCTGATCATAAAGCGCCGCAGAGGCTGGGAGATAACGAGCGGTATTCGCTGGTGGTGACGCCGGGCGGTCAGGCAAGGCTCTCGGCGGATGAACCGCTTGGGGTGCTGCGCGGGCTTGAGACTGTTCTGCAATTAATAGAGCAGGACACGTTTCAACGACCGGCCGATGCGCCTGGGGGAGCGGTGCCGGCTGCGAAGGGATTCTCGATTCCGGCGGTGACGATCCAGGATGAGCCGCGCTTCCCCTGGCGTGGATTGTCGCTGGATGTGTCACGACATTTTGTACCGCTTGCGAGTGTGAAGCGGACGCTGGACGGCATGGCGGCGGTGAAGCTGAACGTTCTCCACTGGCACCTTTCCGACGATCAGGGTTTCCGCGTGGAGAGCAAGCGAGAGCCGCGCCTGCAGCAGCTTGGATCGGACGGTCTTTACTACACGCAGGCGGAGATTCGCGATGCGCTGGCTTATGCGCGCAACCGCGGGATTCGGATCGTTCCGGAGTTCGATATGCCAGGGCATGCGACCAGCCTGCTGGCGGCGTATCCGCAGCTGGGCGCCGGCAAGGGACACTATCAGATCACACGCGGGAATGGCATCTTGTCGGACCTGATGGATCCGACACAGGAATCAACCTACAAGTTCCTGGACACGTTCGTTGGAGAGATGACGCGGCTGTTTCCGGATGAGTATTTCCACGTGGGCGGCGACGAGGTAGACCCGAAGCAGTGGGATGGCAATCCTCGGATTCATGAGTTCAAGCAGAAGCATGGAATCGAAAGCGACAAGGCGCTGCAGACGTATTTCAGCGGGCGGCTGTTGAAGATCGTGACCAGGCACGGCAAGCACATGGAGGGTTGGGACGAGATTCTGCAGCCTGGCTTGCCGAAAACGATTGTGATTCAGTCGTGGCGCGGGCAGGAGTCCTTGTGGCAGGCAGCACGGGAAGGATATCAGGGGATTCTTTCGGCCGGGTATTACCTGGACCTGATGTATCCGGCTTCATACCACTACTCGATTGATCCGATGAAGATACCGGAGCAGGCTCCCGGGCGCGGAGATGAAGAACCGGAGAAGCCCGGAGAAGGACCCGCGGCGGGGACGCCCGCGGACCTGAGTGTCCCGCAGCAGAAGCTGGTGCTGGGGGGAGAAGCCGCGATGTGGATGGAGATGGCGACGCCGGAGAACCTGGACGCGAAGTTGTGGCCGAGGCTGGCAGCGATTGCGGAGCGGTTCTGGTCTCCGGAGTCGGTGGCGGATCCAGTTGGCATGTATACGCGGCTGCGGCTGGTGAGCCGGTGGCTGGAGTGGATTGGCATAACGCCGCAGTGGGACCTGGAACTGATGCGCAACCGTTTAGCGGGAGCTTTCCCGATAGCTCCGCTGGACGTGTTTGCCTCGGTGCTGGAGCCGGTGAGAGGTTATGCGCGGAATTCGGAACAGTACACGATCTATAGTCCATTTAATCTGCTGGTGGACGCGATTCCGCCGGAGAGCGATGCGGCGCGTGAGTTTCGAGAGGCTGTGGATGCTTATCTGGCAGGGCCGAAAAATGTGCAAAGCGCTGGGGAATTGCGGAAAACTTTGAACCTGTGGGCGACAAACGCGATGCTGGTGCGGACGATGCTGGAGGAGAACTCGTTACTGAATGAGGACCTGGCGCTGGCGGAAGGAACGGGGGTGCTGTGCAAGGCGGGTTTGGAGGCGTTGGCCTACATCGAGAGATCGGCCAAGCCGGCGAGCGGATGGAAAGCGCGGGCTATGCAGGCGGTGCAGGAGGCTGGAAAGCGGCATGCGAATATGCGGAATCTGATGGAGCCGGGCGTGGAGAAGCTGGTCCAGGCGGCTCCTGGCAGCTAGGCCGGTCGTTCCCCGACCGCAAAGCAGCCGGGATTTCGGGTATCCGCTGAGGAATGCTGCGCAGGAACAGATTCACTCTGAGAGAAGGGAGAAAGCTAGGCGGCGTTCGAGACGATCCACTCGTCTTCAGCTTGCACGAGGCTCGTGAGGGTTGACAGCATTTTCTCGGCGGCGTCGGGGGCGTTTGCAAAGGCTGACGAGAAGGCCGCCCGTGCGAGTGGCATCTTTTCCGGGTTGCTGCTGCCGGCGAATGCCATTGCCCAATCCGGGAACAGCCGGGACGGGATAGGATTGTTGCAAACTACCGTCACGTCGCCGTGCCGGGGATCGAACTGGATGCGTTCGAACGTTCGCTCAATGGCCTCGAGAGGGCCCTCCAATAATTGAGCGAAGTTCCCAGCGCTAAAAAGGAGAGCTCCGGTAAGTCCCGCGGCAGGATTATGCTTTCGAGCGCTTGCCAGGATGTTCAACAGTTCCGCAGTTACCTCGGCGTCGGTTCCTTTGATGAGGTTACGGCTGCAATAGACGAGTGAGTAGAGGTTGGTCTCCATATTGGCTCCGTGACTGAGAAGAGAGTTAGGAATTCAAGTCGCAAATCTCTCCAAAAGTCCCTGAATATCCTTAGTAGGAATCGGCCTGCTGTAGAAATATCCCTGTACCGAGGTGCAGCCGTCGACCTTCAGACGTTCAATCTGCGCAGCATCCTCGACGCCTTCGGCTAAAGTGCCCACGCCAAGGCTCCGACCAAGTGTGGTAATGGCGCGTACGATGGACCTTTGCTTGGGATCTTCTCCATTGATTCCGGCCAGAGAACGGTCGATTTTGATCTTGTCGAAGGGAAAGCGGGCAAGTTGGCTGAGCGAGGCATAGCCGACTCCGAAATCGTCCATAGCGATTCGGACGTTCATCGAGCGCAGTTCGTGGAGGGTATTTAACACGGCTTCGTCGGTGCGGAGCATCAGCCCCTCGGTGATCTCTATTTCGAGCCTTTCGGGAGGCAAGCCAGAGATGGCAAGCGCCTTTCTAACAACGTTGGCAAAATCACCAGAATCGAATTGCAAGGGAGAGGCGTTCACTGCGACGGTGATGCTGTCCGGCCAATTCACAGCCTCGCGGCAAGCTGTCCGAAGCACCCACTCACCGATAGGCACGATGGCGCCAATCTCTTCGGCGATCGGCAGGAAGTCAGCGGGAGAGATCATGCCTTTTTCCGGATGTCTCCAGCGAATGAGAGCTTCAAATCCGACCAGACGATTGGTCGAGCTGTTGACCTGAGGTTGATAGAACAGTTCGAATTGCCGGAGGGCCAGAGCCCGGCGCAGTTCGAGTTCACTGGTGCGTCGGGCCTGAGCTTGCCGCTCCATGAATTCTTCAAAGAATTTATAAGTGGCTCGACCGGATGCCTTTGAGTGGTAGAGAGCAAGGTCGGCGCACCGGAGAAGGAGGGCGCAGTCCCTTCCATGGGCGGGCGCCTGGGCGATGCCGATGCTGGCTCCGATGCTTACCGCTTGGCCGCCGATGAGATAGGTCCGCTGAATCAGATCCAGCATTCGGATCGCAAGGAGAATAGTTTGCTCAGCATGTGAGGCCGATTGGACAAAAACGGCAAATTCATTCCCTCGCAAGCGCGCTACGACGTCTTCTTTTCTTACCGCGGCTTTCAGCCGTTCAGCTGCCAGGCGAAGCAAGGTGTCTCCGGCGGCATGACCGAGATTGTCATTGACGCTTTTAAAGCGGTTCAAATCTACCAGGAGAAGAGTGACCGGCTGTTCGGGATGGTCGGCGAGCGCCCGGGTCACTATATCTTGAAATTCGTGCCTCGAAATCAAGCCCGTGACGGAGTCGGGAGCAGTGAATTCGACGCTGGCGCCTGTCTCTTTGGAGTCCGGGACGGCTGTCTCGAAAGATGCCACGCGATATTCGTGTGCGATCGTACGGAGCCGCATGCGGACGTTCGGGCTTCCCTCGCGACCTTGAAGAAGCATGGACGAGTCCGGGCCGTCGTTGTTGAACTCAGTGATGCGGGCCTTTGCTTCTTCGACACACTGCGTGTCCAGCGCAGACTGAGTCAGGAGTTGAAGAACGGTGAGCCCTTCGATCGGGTCTACGCGTTGCAGATTGAGAAGATGCGTTGTCTGACTAGTGATATGGAGCACGCGGAGCTGCGAATCAAAAATAACGAGCCCAGTCCTGGGATCATCGAGTGCTGCAGAGAGGATTAAGTACGGAAAAGCCGGGGAGCCGGGAGGCGACTCATGAAATCCGCTCGGCAGGCCAGCGGGTACGACTTCGTTTGGGATTACTGCGCTCATTGTGTCCACTGACTTTATCGGCGGTGTGGGCGCCGATCTTTGATCAGAGTTTTCCGATGGCCAAAGGGACTATGCCCACAGAGTTAATGCGGGTCTTTGAAGGGGCGGAAATTGGCCGCGACGGAGGTGTGCTTTGTGGCCTGGATAACATCGGCTGCGCCATTCTGTCCGGGAGTTGCTCCAAAAACTCGACCTCTTCTCCTTTACCCGTCTGGAGAGAAGTAGCGGAGTTTGGAGCCGCTGCTCTGCTTCGGGGCGGCGGGCAGCTTGAGGCTTCTTCGTTCCCCGAATTTCCGGGAAGGAGAAATGGAAATGGCGGCCCCTTGCCAAGGATTCCGGGGGGTTGCAGAAATCGGTGCACCGGCCTTGGCGCAGTTGCTGCCGGCATCAGCGTCTTTGGCATCGGGAGCGAGGGAGAGCCGCCCCACGCCGGAGCGGCCTTAAAGTACAAGGACAGAGTTGTGCTATTCCCCGCGAGGGAGTTTCCGGCCTGTTGACAGCCGTAATCAGTTGTCTTCGTTGGTATCGCTGGTGTCGATGAGTACGGGAACCGGCTCGGCGTTTCTGCGGTCAACCGCCATTTCGATCCATTTGCCGAGGTAGTTCTGGCGGCTCTCTGCGATTGCCCTTCTGGCTTCACGGGGGCCTTCCCATCCGGTGATCTCGGTTTTGACTCCCTGCAACTCTTTGTAGATGGAGAAAAAGTACTCGATCTCTCTGCGGGTGTGCGGGAATACCTGATCTATAGTGTGAATGCTCTCAAAGCGAGGATTGCGGTTGGGGACGGCGAGGATCTTCTGATCGCTTTCAGTCTGGTCGAACATGTTGAGGATGCCCACCGGTCGAGCTTCCATCAGGCAACCGGTGAAGCTAGGCTCATTGACGAGCACGATTATATCGAGCGGATCGCCATCGTCGGCGAGGGTGCCAGGGATAAATCCGTAGTCGCCAGGATAATGTAATGGGGAATACAACGCACGATCCAGACGAAAAACGCCGAGATTTCCGTCGTATTCGTATTTATTTGATGAATTTTTCGGAATTTCAATGATTGCCCGAACGAGTTCTGGACAATCTGGACCCGGATCGATGTCGTACAGCTTCACGGGATTAATGTAGCAGAGTTACGGTACCTCGGGAAAGTACCCGGACCGTAGTAAGCCATTCGGATGGCGCCTTAGTGAGCCGGATTGACGCGGATGATGGCCATCATGCCAGCGTCTTCGTGCCCGAGAATGTGGCAGTGATAGACGAAGTCTCCTACCGTATCACCCCGAAAATCCATGCGCAGTTTGACGCTTGGGTAGGGACCCGTGCCAGACCAGAATGGAACCTGGATGGTGTCGAGGAACTGGCCGTTGGGAACCGGAATTCCGTTTTGCTCGAGGACGAGGAAGTGGATCTGGTGAATGTGGAAGATGTGATTTTCGAGGGCGTGGTTTTCGACGGTCCAGTCTTCGACTGCGCCTTGGGTGGTCTCGATGGCGGGCGGGTTATCGGAGCTGAAGAGAACAGGTTTCTGACCGTCGACAGTGATGTAGAAGCTGGTCGGACTATCGGGATCGCTGGGATCGGACAAGACCTCCGAGAAGTAAAGTTTGCGATGCGCGACGGGTTTGCATTGGGCGAGATACGCGAAGCGGGCAGTGGTCAGTGCGGGGCCGGGGAGCGCGTCCGGCATTACCGCCGGGGAAGGCGCGTCGTAGCTGGGTTGAATTTTGACGAGAGGGCGCTCGGGATCGTTGTCTCCATCGGGCCCGGTCTGGATGTTTCGGGTCTTCAAAACAGCTGACTTTACCTGGAAGGAAGGTGTGGTGACGATGAATTCTGCGCGGGCGGCCGGTGGCAGGAGCACGTGCTTTCTGCGCAGGACTCTGCCTCGGAACATGCCGTCCTGGGAACCGGTGGGAACGCCATCCAGTGCAACCAGGTCGAGTGGTTGAGCGATGCCGTCGAAATCCAGTTCGAGATCGAGGATGGTGTCGGCAGAGGCGTTGAGGACACGCCAAAACTGGCGTTCGCCGGTTTTCACCGGGAGTACGGCGGGCGTAAGGCTCGGATAAGAAACCGGAATGTAATTGACGGACAGATCCCAGGAAGGGACGGATCCGCCAGGGGTGGGATTGCCTGGTACGAGGTTGTCTCGCAGGATCAGTACTCGCTGCGGAAGCCGGACTACCGCGGGGTTGAGCTTTTCGAGACCCTCCACGATGATTGCGCCCGAGGCTCCGCCTAAGACGGCCGCTTCCGAGTTGCCGTGAATGTGGGGGTGATACCAGTACAGACCGGGCGGCTCGTTGCGGGGAAAGCGCAGGTGGTAGTCGAAGGAGCCGCCGCCATCGATGGCGGTATTGATGACTTCGTCCTGGTGACAGGAGGGCGGCAGGTTAGTTCCGTGATAGTGGAGGTTCACGGAGGTGGAGGTCATGGCTGACGTTCCGCAGTTGTCATTCATTGCCATGGATGGAGACATCGCGATCTGCGGCATGGCCGACATGGTCATGGCTGCCCCGGGAGGCAACTGGTTCTTGAGATGGATGACGAGTTCGTCGCCAGGGTGCACGTGGAAGGTCGGTGATTGAGTGCCTGAATCGGTCGTGAAGCAATAGAGCGTGTTGCCGGACGTATCGACTCTGGTCTGGTATGTCAATTCGACTTCGAGGCGGCCGTGGCTGCTGAAGAGATTCTCCGGTTCCTGAACAAGGCTGCCTTCGGCAAAGCGCGGGCAGGGTTCCGCTTTCTGCGCGAAGCCGAGGAGTGGGCAGAGAAGTAGCAGGGCGAGAAAGTATCGCTGTCTCATGGCTGTTTTGTGATTGATTTCAAAAGGTGAATTTCAGGGCTGCCTGCAAGATGCGCGGGGGCGCGGCGCTTACGACCTGGCCGAAGGAGGAACTGCCGAGGGTGGCATTGACCGAGAGCGGGCCAAAGAATTGAGCGTGGTTGAAGACATTGAAAGCTTCGATCCGGAAAAGGACGCCCATCGTCTCGGTGAGCGGGATGTTCTTGCTCAATGAAAGGTCAAAGTTTTCAGAGCCTGGCCCATAGAAGAAGCGCCGTGGGCTGTCTCCCGGTGTGCCGAGCGGTTGCAGGCCGAAGCCGGCGGCATTGAAATAGCTCTGACCGTTGCGCGGGTTATGGTTCAGGTCGAGTGGTCCGGCGAAGCGCTCCGGCGTATCGACAGCGGAGTTATTGATGCCATTGGGATTGGTTCCGAGCAGTGAGTCATCGCTGTTGTTGACCATCGTGATGGGGAAACCCGTGCTGAGGTGAGTGATTCCAGAAATGCTCCAATCCTTTGTCCAGCGATTGGCAACACGCAAGGCTTTGTCGATGGGAAGCTGGAAGTCATAGCTGACGACGAAGTTATGTCTGATGTCGAAAGAGGAGAGGGCGTAACTAAGTGCGGCGTTGGTCGGGTTTACAGCTTCGCCGAGATTGGAGGAGTAATCGAGCGACTTACTGAATGTGTATGCGGCGAAGATCTGGAGGCGGCCACTGGTGTGACGGGCGCTCAGCTGCAGTGAATTGTAATTGGAGTTTCCGGTCGCCGACTGATTGGCATTGCTGCCGAAGTTAGCGCCGAGCGGACCGCGGGTGCCGTTGACGGTCTGGCCCGAAGCAGTGGTGTAGGTGGTGTCTTCGCCGAAAGGTCCGCAGGTAACCGAGCCGGGCGCGACGGCAGAGGGTTGGCTGAGGCTAAGACAGAGAGCCGGGTTGCCGGGATTGTTTTCGACCAGCGTCAGTAGATGGTGGCCTTCGTTGCCGACGTAGCTGGCGCTGAGTAGAGTATTCTGGCCGATTTGGCGCTGGATCGAGAACATATATTGCTCGCTGTAGGGGATTTTGTTGGAAGCGAGGTAGGCGGGGATACCGTCGATCGGCAGATACTGCGACCAGTTGATGTTTCGGTCAGGATTCTTGCTGGTGACGTTGAGCGGCGCAAGCTGAATCGGAAAGGGCTGGCCGGCATTTTGGCCGGTAGCGGCGCTGACGAAGGGATCGCTGAACAAAGGTGGAGCGGAACTGGTGTAAGTGGTTCCGTAAGGTGCGTTGGCAGCCGCGACGCCGATGGTGAGGGCTTCAATGGATGTGTAGTAGAGGCCGTAACCTGCGCGAATGCTGGTTTTGCCGGGGCCGCCCAGCAATTTGCCGAGAAGGCCATTGGAGTCACTGCGCGGGGAGTAGGCGATGCCAATGCGCGGCGAAAACTTGTCGCCCGGTGGCGCAAGAGTGCGATCGATGCCGGGGTCTGTGGGGTAGAGGATTCCTTCCGGTGCTCCGGGAAAGGCGACGGATTGGCGGCCGGGTGCGAAGGTGGAGATCTGGTTGTATTTTTCATACCAGGGTTCAATACGGTCCCAGCGGAGGCCGTAATTCAACGTGAGATTGGGAGTGACACTCCAACTATCCTGGGCATATGCGCCGGCGTACTTGTTGCGGCCGTAAAAAAAGCTGAGCTGGCTTTGATTGTATTGACTAGGCGCGCCGAGGAGAAAGTCTGCGAAGTCGCTCCCGGTTTCGCTGCCAGTGAAGACAAAGTTGCCGTTGAATTGCGCGATGGGATTGGCGTTGACCTGATCGTAGTGGAACTGGCCCCCGACCTTAATGGTGTGGCGTCCCAGCACACGGGAGAAGCCATCGGACACCGCATAGGTGTTATTCACCTGCTTCAGCTGGTTGGAGTTTGTTCCCATGGAGAAGCTGTTGAAGACGACGTTCGCCACGCCTTCCAGCTGCGGCGCGAGCGGAACGATGGATGGGCTGCCAGAGTCCGTGACGAAGCCCTGGGAGGCGAGACTGACGCCAAGGCCGCCCTCGGGTTTGCCAAGGATGTTGTTGTTGCGCATGAAGCTCAGATTGAATTGGTTCACTGCGTTGGCGTTCAAGCTTTTCGTGCCGGTGAGACTGATCAACTGAGCCTGTCCCAGGTAGTTGGCATTGAAGCCGGGAACGCTGGCCCCACCCTGAGCTACCGGATAGGGATTGTCGAGGGTGTAGTTGTCGAGGAAGTAATAAGCCGACAGCCGGCCCCACCCGGAATCGCCATCGACGCGAGCGCTTCCCTTGTTGTCATTGAGGGTCTGATTAAAAGCCGAGGTAGCGAAGGCGGCAGCGCCGGCGTTGGGAGAAGGAATGTATTGGAGAAGTTTCTGTGCGGGCCCCGACCAGGCGCTTTTCGGAATGACTGCATTCGGAAAGACACATTGGAGGTTACTGCTGCAGCCCGGGGTGTAATAGTTTTCGCCATTCGTAACGGCATAGCCTAACTTCTGAGACAGCAGATTTGCAAAGTACGGTCCACTGACTGCTCCGGTGAGGGACGAAGCGAGGTCGGACAGATTTCCAAAGCGATCCGATGTGGAAGGCACAGGAATGGAACCGGTATCGACGCCTTGAGTCTGGCGGGTGCCCTGGTAATCGACAAAGAAGAAGAGCTTGTCCTTGAGAACAGGTCCGCCAAGCGTGGCTCCGTATTGATTCTGGCGGAAAGCGCCACGATCCGGGGAGAAAAAGTTGCGGGCATCGAGATCGGTATTGCGCAGGAATTCGAAGAGGCTGCCGTGCAGCGCGCCGGTGCCGGATTTGGTGACGACGTTGATCTGGCCGCCGCTGAACTCGCCGTACTCCGCGTCGAAGTTGTTGGTGAGAATGCGGAACTCCGCGATGCCGTCGAGATTCGGGACGATGGAAGTGCCCATGTTGACGTCTTCTTCGGTGTCACTGCCATTGACGATGAAGGCGTTGGCGAATTCGCGCTGCCCGTTGATCGCAATGGTGCCCGGGTTCAAGTCGCCGGACGGTGAGAAGACGCTGGCGCCGACGTCCTGCACCGTGTTGACGTTGATGGAAGTGGCGGGAGCGACACCTGGCTGTAAGGAGAGCAGATCTGTGAAGGCGCGGCCGTTCAGGGGTACGGCGGTCATTTGGCGACCCGAGATGACCTCGCCCATTTGCGTGCTGGTGGTCTCAACGTGTACCGGGTTTTCGCTGACGGTGATGGTCTCGGTCTGCTGGCTCAATGGCGGCGTCGATCACCAGCGCGGTGTTGGCATCGATGTTGATGCCGGTGCGATTGTAGGGCGCGAAGCCAGGCGATAGTACCTGAAGGGAGTATCGGCCGACGGGAATAACAGGAAAGGCGTAGCGCCCATTGTTAGCAGTAGTCGTCGCTTGCTTGAGGGCGGTGGCGGCATCCACAACGGTGACCGCTGCGTTGCGCACGACGCCTCCGGTTGAATCACGTACTGTTCCCTCGATGCGGCCGTCACTGCTTGCACTAGCTATTTGCGCAGCAATGGCCATCAGGACAGCGGCATTCAGAAGAATGGTTTTCGCTGTTCTTTTTCCAATAATCAAAACCAAAACACTCCCTCCCAAGGCTCCGGAGCAGCTGGAAGTCGTAACGCTTCTCTAGCGGATCCGACATGTTCAAGGCCAATGTACGACCCGCCCGGTCCTATATCCAATTCCATTATGTCCAGAGGGGATAAATTCGGGATAAACGGAAAGTAGATTCACTCAGTGGCGAGAACAGCCGATGGGTGTTATTGAGAGCGAAGGCCGGTTCATAGTTCGATGCTGCGGCGAGTGCGACGTTCTTTTCGGAGCGCCTTTTCCGCGGCTCTACCGAATGCGAACCATACAACAACTAAGACAGATACGATGATCAGGAACGACGAAGTTCCGGTTGAGAGTTGAAACAGCCAGGATGAATGGGCAAGCCCAAGTTCTTTCGATCGGGCGAGCGGCCCGCCTCCCCAACAGGAGGCCGCAACACCTGGAAACAATAGGAAGATGTTCCGCCGGTGGGTTGTTGCGGTGGATCCAGGTACAGTCGGAACGACCAATGCGTCGAACCGTCTTTCGGTTTGCGGCGCGTGGCCTCCAAAACCTTAGCCTGGAATTTGGCCGTAATCACAGTGGGCTTCTGGCCAGGGCGCCGCACCTCGATCAGACCGTTGATGCCATCCTTCAGAAAACGCTTCTTCCATCGCGAGATGGTGGGCGCAGTCGTCTGCTACGTTCTTGAATCTCCGTATAGCCGCGGCCTGCGCCTAACATCAAGATCATTCGCGCTCGCATAACATCCCCGGCGGGCAACTGAGCGACAGCGACATCTGCCTCAGTTCGTCCTGCTCGTTTGGGCTCACTCCGACCGGTTCAGCTTTGAAGGGCAAACCAGGAAGACGCCTTCACTGTGCTAGTAGTTACTCAGCGCCAGGCCGCTAGAGCGGTCTCAGCGGGCGGTTCATCCTTCACTGCAGGCCTTGCGAAGCGCTTTCGTAATTTAAGCAGAGGTCTCTCGACAGCATAATGGCAACAAGTTGCGGCAGCAAACACCAGAAACAGGTTCATAGGAAACCGCATTCCATTATTGGTGAACATCTGCTGCCACAGATAAAGGCTGTAGCTCAAAGTACCCATCCAAACAACGGGGGGCAAACTAAGGAGTCTATATCTACGACGAATTGCTCCATCGATTGACAGAGCAATTGCGAAATGTAGCAGGGGTCTCCATGCTAGCGTTCGCAGTGCCGAAATAACTAGTGGATACTTCAAAAATAAAAAGGGCGCCGAAGCGACGGCAAACAATGGCATCAGGAAAAAGAACCTGCTACCCACAATCAGGTTGATTGGCGGGAACTCATCCTGTCTATAAACCGCGAGCAGACAGCCTACCGCAAGCGCATCTGCGACCGAGAAGAATGAGCGGCCCCAGAGTGGCGATTTACTGTAAATGAGGGCGACATTCACAAATGGCACTATCATAATGACGCCCCACAGTATAGTGCGACGGAACGAAAAGAAACGACGCAAAAGAAACGGCCACAATACATAAAACTGCTCCTCTACGGACAGAGACCATAGGTGGCCGAGGACCCACTGCGGTTTTGGGCTGAAATTCTGAGTGTAGGTCAGGGCTGTTACTACGTTGATGCGGGAGAGCGTGTTCCAGTAAATGATGAGGGCAAACGCCATGAAGACGTAAGCCGCTGGGAAGATGCGCACGGTGCGCCTGGCGTAAAAATTAAAAAGATTGATCGTCCCAGATTCCTCTCGCTCTTCCAGCAAGAGCCGAGTTATCAGGTACCCAGAAATCACGAAAAAGACTCGTACACCAAAGTCCCCATAATCAGACAAAAACCACGCCTGAAATGGAAATCCTGGGCTATGCGACAGATGGGCAAGTAGAACGCAGAAAATAGCGAGTGCCCTTATACCGTCAAGGGAAGGAATTCTTGCCGGCTGCATCAAGATCTATCTTCCAGCGGCAATGATAGCATCTGTTTTGGCTACAGCCATTACAGCGCCTGTAGGTCGTCTAAGCAACTGCCCTTGGGTGTTCTTACATTAGAAAGATCTTGTAAAGACAAGTCCAGGCGGTTGTAACATGGACTGGAGAGAAGCTTGATCTTGCAGGGCATGTGAGAGGAATCTCACCTGTGTAATCTCAGTTAGCTCTGATTGTACTTGATTTTCCGGTGCTTCGAGGGTATGCGCGGAAACCTGTCGCCCTTCCTGCATCTGGCCACAGAACGATTCGTGTCCCCCAGACCAGTTCATTCGATAATCGTGGCTTGGCGTGGCAACTGCTATTCCAGGCCGCGCTCGCACGGCAAGGTTGAGTTCGCACCCGCCGACTGACATGCCTGTTGAGCTTTCAGAAAAGCATAAGCAGCCTGCGTTGAAGGTTTTCGGAGTCGTCCGCCAACTTCAGATGTCGGTCGTTCCAAATCAGAGTCTTAGGTAACCTGTGGGCGTTCGACGTTCATGTGGATTATTTACGACGGTCCAACTGAATGGCAGAGATATAGCGGTGCGGTGTGCGCCAAGCAATAAGATGGAAAGCCCACCCGGTTGTTCCATCAAGGCCCGTGATTATGTCG
Source organism: uncultured Solirubrobacteraceae bacterium (assembly GCA_964658695.1). Taxonomy (GTDB): domain Bacteria; phylum Acidobacteriota; class Terriglobia; order Bryobacterales; family Bryobacteraceae; genus Bog-105. The sequence continues at coordinate 15,064 of CBAAAA010000021.1, forward strand.
CCTAACCTTGGCGCTGCTCATCCAAACTTGGCGTTGCCCGTCAAATCCCGATGCGTTCCCCACGCCAGCCGGGATCCGCCACAGAGTATTCTCTACTAATGGCTTGTCGTAGTGAATTCGCTGCGGTCTCTCCTTTGAAGTGGAGAAGCGTGACCTGAAGCTAAAGAAGCTTGAGTTGATGAATCATTTCGAGCAACTTCGCGGCGGCGACGTGCGGCTAGCTTGCGTTTCGCCGTCGATTCGGGATTGGATCGGCTCAATTGTGTCGAGATCGACCAAGCGCGCGGAGAGGCGGCAGCTACGCACGATGTGTGAGGCATCCACGTTGTGCGAAATGCGATAGACCCAGGTCTGCAGGCGGCAGCGGCCATCGAAGGACTCCAGACTTCGCCAGAGTTCGATGTGTATTTCCTGAAGAAGATCGCGCGGCGTTCGGGCTCAGCCTCGTAGCCGCGAGCCAGCCTGCGAACTGCCGCGCCGTATGCGGAGTTCGCCTCGGTGCACAAGGCGTCTTGCTCGAGGCGATTCACAATTTTCTGTTTTGCCCTTCAATTGGAATAGTCTCCTGTTGAAGTGCTTTTCTTACAACGCAACGCTGAGTTATCCGAAGATGGTGCCGCGGCCCAGGAGCCATTGGGGATCGAGGTGGCGTTTGACGGTGCGCATGGCTTCGATGTCGGCTTCTGAATACATGAGGGACAGGAGGTCGGCTTTGCTTTTTCCGACGCCATGTTCGGCGGCGATGGTTCCGCCGAGAGAGGTGGTGTAGCGGGCGAAGTCGTAGATCATGTCCTCGCCGCGTTTGGCTTGTTCGGCGGTGGCGGGAAGCAGGTTGACGTGGTTATTGGCGTCGCCGATGTGGCCGAAGATGGTGTGTTGGCCGGGAAAGAGTTCGGCGCAGCGCTGCTGGTAGTAGGCGTGGAGTTCGCGATGGCGGGGGATGGGGACGGCGAAGTCGGTGCCGAATTTCGGATAGCCGTTGCGGCGTACCTGGTCGACGATCATGGCGGGGAGGGCGTGACGTAGTTTGCGGAAACGTTCGCGATCCGCGGCTCCGAAACCGAACCAGGATTCTTCTTCGAGAGCGCCTTGATCGTCCAGACGCCCGGTCCAGCGATCAACTTCTTCATCGTCTTCGGACGCCAGGTTTTGCTCAACAAGCAGCGCTGCTTTGGCGTGGGGCGGAAGCTCGGGGTAGAGACGGCGCAGCAGGTCGAGTCCGGCTTCGTCAATGTACTCGAGCAGGCGAAGTTCGGGGATGGGCCGCCAGGCGTCGGCGGCGTCGAGAGCTAGTTCATCGCTTGGGAAGAAGACGATACCGCTGAGCATGGCCGCCGGTTCGGGCAGCAACGCGACTTCGGCTTCAGTAACGATGCCGAGAGTGCCTTCGCTACCTGCGAGTAAGTCGACCCATTCGACTTCGGGGTGCATGTAGTAGCCGGCAGCGTTCTTGGTGGTGGCTGGAATGGCGATGGAGGGTACGGGGAAATCGACACGGTCGCCGCGCTTCAACTCCAGCGTGCGCCCATCCATAAACGTTACTTGGACAGCGAGGACGTGGCGGCGGAGAGCGCCGTAGTGGAAGGAGCGTGCGCCGCCCGCATTGGTAGCGATGACGCCGCCGATAGAGGCAGAGGTTTCGGTGGGGTTGGGGCCAAGGAACTGGCGGGTTTTGGCAGCTTCGGCGGCGAGTTCACTAAGGGTAATGGAGGCTCCGCAATGGGCGCGGCCAGGGCTGACTTCGAGACGCCGGAAGCGTTCGAGTGAGATGACCCAGCCGCCATGCGGAACGCGCGCGCCAGTGAGCCCGGTTCCTGCGCCTGCAATGGTCAGCGGGATTTTCCCGTCCGAGCAGGTACGCACGACATCCCGTACCTCTGCAACGGTAGCTGGGACTACCACGCGTTCCGCCTCGCCGTGATAGCCGGAGGCGTCTTCGAGATAAGGAGCAACGGTCGTGGTCGCAAGCGCCATTTCGTTAGTAGTAGTTCGAAAACGAGATTAGTAGTTCGGGAAAGAGGTCAATGCGCCTTCGGACGCGGAACCGACGAGTGCGACGTATTTTGCCATTACGCCGGATGTGTATTTGGGCGCGGGACGTTCGAAGGAAGACAAGCGGTTGTACATTTCTTCGACGGGGATGTCGAGATTGACCTCGCGTTTCGTCACATCGATGGTGATGGAGTCGCCTTCGCGGACGGCGGCAATGGGTCCTCCGACAGCCGCTTCGGGCGCGATGTGACCGACCATGAAGCCGCGAGTGGCTCCGCTAAAGCGGCCGTCGGTGATGAGAGCGACGCTTTCAGACAGGCCTTCGCCAACGATGGCGCTGGTAACGCCGAGCATCTCGCGCATGCCGGGACCGCCGCGTGGGCCTTCGTAGCGAATGACGACAATGTCGCCGGGCTTGATCCTTCCTTCGATGACGGCCGCTTTGGCGGACTCCTCAGTGTTGAAGACACGAGCGGGACCGGTTTGCGACGTGCGGTTCAGCCCAGTCACCTTGATGACGCATCCCTCAGGAGCGAGCGAACCTTTGAGGATGACCAGGCCACCGGACTTCTTGATAGGGTGATCCAGCTGGCGTATGACGTCTTGGCCGGGCGTTTCTTTTACGCTCCGCACTTCCTCGGCGAAGGTTTTGCCGGTGATGGTGAGGGCATCCGAATGGACGAAGCCGCCGTCGTGCAGGCGCTTGGCGATGACCTGAATTCCGCCTGCCTTGTCGACATCGGCAGCAGTGTATTTGCCGGCCGGCATCAGGTCGCAGAGGAGCGGAGTCTTGCTGCTGAGTTCCTGAAAGTCATCGATATCCAGCTGTACGCCGGCTTCGCGCGCCATGGCGAGCAGATGAAGAACAGCGTTGGTAGAGCCGCCTGATGCCGCAACGCTGGCGATGGCGTTGTCGATGGCTTCCCGGGTGACGATATCGCGTGGACGGCGGTTCTGCCGCACTGCATCCAGGATGACCTCGCCACAACGCCGGGCTGCTTCGTGCTTACGCTGATCGACTTGCGGAATGGCGTTGAGGCCCATGGGAGTGAGGCCGATGATTTCCATGACGGTGGCCATGGTGTTGGCGGTGTATTGACCACCGCAAGCTCCAGCGCCTGGGCAGGCTGCGTTTTCAATGGCAAGCAGTTCCTCGTCGCTCATTTTGCCGGCTGCGTTGGCGCCAACTGCTTCAAAGACGTTCTGGATGGTGATGTCTTTGCCATTGTGCCGGCCGGGCAGGATGGTGCCGCCGTAGAGGATGACGCCGGGGATATTGAGCCGCAACAAGGCCATGGCGGCCGCGGGGATGGTTTTGTCGCAAGCCACCAAAGCGACCACGCCGTCGAACATATGGCCGCGAGTGACGAGCTCGATAGAATCGGCGATGACTTCGCGGCTGATGAGCGATGTCTTCATGCCTTCGGTGCCCATGGTGATGCCGTCACTAATGGCGATGGTGTTGAACTCCATCGGCGTACCGCCGGCTTGACGAATGCCTTTGGCAACGTCGACAGCGAGCTCACGCAGATTGAAGTTGCAGGGCATGGTGCCGATCCAGGTATTGGCGATGCCGATGATGGGCTTCTTCAGATCTTCATCGTTCAGGCCGATGGCCTTGAGGTAGGAGCGGGCCGGGGCGCGATCCTTACCTTGCGTAATGGTGTAACTCTGCAGCTTCATAGAAACAACCATTTAATCAGGACCGGGAAAGCAGGGCGCAGCGCACAGGGTTATTGGGGCCCGTTGTGCGCGTTCTAAGTGGGAACGGCGGCTACACTTGGGATTGCACTCCGTTCTGTTTGCTCCCGCTGCGGAGGAATCCGAGTTTCTCATGGCTGAGCTGTATGAGCGGGGGACTACAGGGATTATTGAAGAAGGTTCCAATCTCCGGGCGTTCTTCGACGATCGAGCGGAATACAGCGACCTGTTCAGCAGGTATCCGGTGATCGAGATGCGAGTTGAGAGTGCGGTCACGAGCTTTCCATTAGCGGAAGATTGCGATCCGATTTTCTCGGGGGAAAGGTTCTTCATTGTTCCGGTGATGCACCGGGAGCCGACGCCTGGGGGCCGGTACCGGCTGGAGATCAACGACACCACCGCGTTTGGCACCGGGCGGCACGAGTCGACGCAACTCATGTTGACGGTGCTGGAACAGGTGATAGCGGGTGGTGAGACGGTGCTCGATGTTGGAGCGGGGACAGGAATTTTGTCGCGGGCAGCTTCTCTTCTGGGCGCGGGGCGGGTGTGGAGTTGCGACATTTCCGAAGATGGCGCGCGGAGTTGTCACGAACAGTTTCACGTACCAGCGTTTGTGGGATCGGCGGACGCGGTGCGGGACGGCATGGCGACGATCACGCTTGCGAACATCAGCTCGCGTATTCTGGACGGGATTGCGCACGATCTGCGGCGGGTGACACTTCCTGGAGGACAGATCGTGATCTCTGGTTTCCTGCGCGGATCGGAACCGAAGCGATTCACTCCCGAGAAAGTATGGGAGCAGGATGAGTGGTTGTGCTGGCTGTGCCGACCCGAGGCAATTCAGTCAGAGGGGTCAAAAGGGGCACACGACGAGATCGTTATTCATGATCGGGAATGGTGGTAACACATGAGAAAATGGAAGCTTGCGGATTGTTCCTGACGGTATTAAGTACGCGAGCGGCCTGATCCTGGTGGCTCTTTTCCTGCCTGTCTTCGTGAACAAGTGGCTGACGATTCCACTGTATGTTCTGGCCATCTTCTGCATCTATTTTTTCCGGGATCCGGAGCGAATAACGCCGCCCGGGGATGTGATGGTTGCTCCGGCGGATGGCAAGGTGGTGGCGATTCGGGCGACGGGACCGAATGAGACACGCATCAGTATCTTCCTGAACATCTTCAATGTCCATGTGAACCGGACGCCGATCCCTGGCGTGATCACGGATGTGGTGTACCGGGAAGGAAAGTTTCTGGTGGCGAGTCACGAGGCAGCGTCGGCCGACAATGAGCAGAATACGTTGGTGGTGGAGGGCCGGGGGACAACAGTCGTTTGCCGTCAGATTGCGGGATTGATTGCGCGCCGGATTATCTGCTACAAGAAGCGTGGGGACTCGGTGACGCCGGGAGAGCGGATCGGGTATATCAAGTTCGGTTCGCGTGTGGACGTTCTTTATGGCCCGGAGTGGCAGACGGCGGTGAAGGTCGGCGATAGAGTAGCTGCGGGCAC
>CBAAAA010000022.1:0-20185 GCA_964658695.1 uncultured Solirubrobacteraceae bacterium
CTACGGCATACTGATACTTGGTTCGGGGCTGTATAACTACAACACGCCTTCCACTGTGGTGCTGGCCAATCTGCACGCACCGGTATGGTGGGGAGCTTTCCTGCTCGTGGTTGGCCTCGTTTATCTGATTCGTTTTTTCCCCAGGAAGCAGCAGTGAGCAATTCAACAAAACCCAGCCCGAAAATTGGCCTCATCGTCGGCAATCGAGGATTTTTCCCGGATCATCTTGCCGCCAGCGGACGTGAAGAGATGCTTGGCGTCTTGCAGGCAGCCGGAGTCGAAGTTATCGCGCTGACCCCGGAAGAATCAAAATTTGGCGCAGTCGAGACCTTTGAAGAGGCCCGCCGTTGCGGCGATCTCTTCCGCAAACATCGCGACAGCATCGAAGGCGTAGTCATCTCGCTCCCCAACTTCGGCGACGAGCGTGGCATCGCGGACAGCCTGCGCATCTCCGGTCTGAATGTTCCCGTCCTGGTACAGGCGACGCCCGACAATCAGAGCCGGATGACGATCCGCGACCGCCGCGATAGCTTCTGCGGCAAGATGTCGGCCTGCAACAACTTGCGGCAGTACGGAATTCCTTATTCGCTCACCACTCTGCACACCGAAGCACCCACTTCTCCTGAATTCGCAAAAGACCTGGAGTGGTTTCTCGGTGTGTGCCGCGTGGCCCGCGGTCTGCGCAATCTCCGGGTGGGCGCCATCGGCGCTCGTCCGGCCGCCTTCAACACGGTTCGCTATAGCGAGAAGCTGCTTGAAGCCGCCGGCATCTCCATCATCACCATCGATCTATCCGAAATCCTCGGACGAATCAATCGCATGAAAGACGACGACGAGCCGGCGCAGAATAAGCTGGCGCAGATCAACAGCTATGTCAAAACCAGCGATGTTCCCGCAGCCTCGCTGCTGAAAATGGCGAAGCTCGGCGCAGTCATCGACGGCTGGATGCACGAGACCCAGACCACCATCAGTGCCGTGCAATGCTGGACCTCGCTTGAAGAGTACTTCGGCGTTGTGCCCTGTACCGTCATGAGCATGATGAGCAACGACCTGATGTCCAGCGCCTGCGAAGTGGACATCGTCGGTGTAGTCGGAATGCATGCCATGAGCCTGGCCTCTAACACTCCCAGCGCGCTGCTTGACTGGAATAATAATTATGGTGAAGATCCCGATAAAGCGGTCTGCTTTCACTGCAGTAATCTTCCTAAGCACTTCTTCAACGACGTCACCATGGAGTTCCAGGAAATCATTGCGGGCACCGTCGGTAAACTGAACACCTTCGGAACGCTCTACGGCCGCGTCAAGGCTGCGCCCATGACGTACGCGCGTTTCTCCACCGACGATCGCCATGGCAAACTCCGCGGCTACGTCGGCGAAGGCCGGTTCACGCAGGATCCACTCGAAACCTTCGGCGGAGCGGGCGTCGTCGAGATCCCTCGCATGCAGGAATTGCTGCGTTACATCTGCGAGCAAGGCTTCGAACATCACACCGCTGCCAACCTGTCGACCGTCGCAGCTATGGTGCATGAAGCCTCCAACAAGTACCTTGGCTGGGACATGCACTGGCATCGCTGATGAGTGTGATCGTTGCGGGAGTAGACTTCGGAACCCTGAGCGTTCGCGTCTCCATTTTTCAGAAAGGGAAGGGAAGGCTCGGCGCGGGGATCGGTGACTATCCTCTCCATCGCAAAAAAGACGACTCCGACTACGCCACACAAAGTCATGCCGACCACATGACCGGTCTCCAATTGGCCATGCGCCGCGCGATCGAAGAAGCCGGTATCGATGGCAAGCAGATAGAAGCACTGGCCCTCGATACCACCGGATCCAGCGTCATCCCCGTCGGCGAAAACCTGGAGCCGCTCGACGACTACTATCTTTGGGCCGATCATCGCTCCTGGCGTGAAGCCGCCGAGATCACCCGCAAGGCTCACGAGTCCGGCTTGCCTGCTATAGACTGGTGCGGCGGCGTCTACTCGTCCGAGTGGGGCTTCTCGAAGCTCCTGCACTGGCTCCGGGGCAATCCCGGCAAGCGCGACCGCTTCGTCGCCGCCTTCGAACACTGTGATTACGTAGCCGCCGTCCTCTGCGGAATTCACAACCTCGACGATGCCCCGCGCAGCATCTGCGCCATGGGCCATAAATGGATGTGGAACGCCAGTCTCGGAGGTCTCCCGTCCGAGGAATTCCTCGTCTCTGTCGATCCGCTTCTCAAAGGCGTTCGCGCCAAACTCAGGGGCCGCTATCTCGCCTCCAACGAACTGGCTGGTCATCTCTCTCCCGAATGGGCCGGCAAGCTTGGACTAAAAGCCGGCATACCCATCCCCATTGGCGCCTTCGATGCTCATTGGGATGCAGTCGGAGCTGGCGTGAAAATCGGTGACGTCGTCAACGTCATCGGCACCTCCACCTGCATCATCGGGCTGAGCGATAAATCCACCTTGGTGCCTGGCGTCTGCGGCGTCGTGCAAGGCTCGGTCGATCCCAACCTCACCGGCATCGAAGCGGGACTCTCGGCGGTCGGCGATATCTTCGAAGCAATTGCCCGACGCGCCGGCGCTACTGCGGCTGAGTTATCAAAGGAAATTACCTCCTACCGCGCTGGCCAGACCGGGCTGCTCCGTCTCACCTGGGACAATGGCGATCGCACGGTTCTCGTCAATCCCGAACTGGGAGGCGTCACCTTGGGCTGGCACTTAGTGAACACTGCCGCCGACGAACTCTTCGCCGCCATCGAAGGCACTGCCTTTCACACCCGCATCATTCTCGATCGCATGGCCGAACATGACGTCGCCGTAGAGCGCATCATCAACGGCGGCGGGATTCCGCGACGCAACGATGTTCTTAACCAGGTCTACGCAAACGTCCTCCAGAAGCCAATCCTCGTGCCCCAAGGTGATGTCACCAGCCTCGGTTCCGCCATCTTCGCCTTTCTCGCAGCCAAAGCGTACGGCACTATCGAAGAGGCTCAGGATGCCCTTTGTCCTCCGCATAAAACCTTTCTTCCAGAACCCGAGAGCGTTGCCGTCTACGATCAGCTCTTCTCTCACTACCGGGCCCTCTACTTCTCTCTCGGAGAGAAAACTTCGTCGCCCATCGCCCTGGGAAGCGTTCTGCCAGAATTGCGTCGCATTGCCGCCGAAGTGCGTCGTCAAAACCTGCCATAGATATTCTTGAACTAGGAGGCCAGGCTTCGATGCGGGAATTAGCGCAGATTCTACAACTCTGGGAACGGACGAAGCAGGCCGGGGAATCAGCCGTTCTGGCAACCGTCGTTAAGACCAGCGGCTCTTCTTATCGAAATCCTGGCGCTCGCTTGCTGTTGACACGTCTGGGTAAACGCGCCGGATCGATTAGCGGCGGCTGCCTTGAAGACGATCTCGTGAAAAAAGCCTGGTGGCTGACCGAGAACGGACCGGTCATCCGTCGTTACGACACCACTCCCGACGGCGAGATCGGTTCTGGATTCGGCCTCGGCTGCAATGGGATTATCCACGTCCTTCTTGAGCGTCTCCACCCCAGCCAAAGAAATGTCCTGGACCTGGTCTCCGAAGTGAGAGCTACTCGTCGTCCCGCCGTTTGGGCGTATGTTATCAATGGACCCGAAACCGCCGGCCAACAGCTTTCGATCGACTCCCACGGCGCCCTGCACCACAGTCTCCCGCCCGCGATTGATCTCCAAACTGTACTCGAGACAGTAAAGGAACAGGCCGCTCTGGCCCTGGCTGCACAGGAGTCGCGTCAGTTGCAAATTGAAGGAATCGAACTGTTTGTCGAAACTCTTCCTCCCGCCATCCGTCTTGTGATCTTCGGTGCTGGCGATGACGCGGTGCCGCTCGCTCATCTGGCAAGCTACCTGGGCTGGCGCGTCTCCGTAGTAGACGGCCGTTCGCACTATGCGAAGCCTGAAAAATTTCCCAGCGCCGACGCCGTCATCGTCAGAGAAGCGGGAGAGCCTATCGTTGGCTTCTTCGACCGCTGGACAGTCGCAGTGTTAATGACTCATAGCTACAGTCAGGATTTGGATTTGTTACAGCAGTTAGCGTCCCAGTTCCCGGCCTATCTCGGCATCCTTGGACCGCGTAAGCGTACCGTGCAACTGCTTGAAGATGCCGGCCTCGATTCCGCGCAGCTGGCGCCCGCACTCCACAGTCCTATGGGCCTGGACATCGGAGCTGACGGCCCCGAACAAGTTGCCATCGCTGTCATTGCTGAGGTCCAGGCTTTCCTCAACGGCCGGGCCGGAGGACAACTGCGAAATCGCCATGGGTCCATCCATGCCCGGGAAGAAAACCAGGCGCGGGAAGAAAACGAAGTCGATTCTCCGTTCTATGTCCGTTCTATCGTTTGTGCCTGACACAGCTCGCCATGAAGTTTGAACGTCTTTCAAGATGGGCCTTGCTCTTAGCGTCCCTGATCGCCACGGCCCTGCCTGCTTCGCCTCAGGCGCAGGACTCGGAAAAGAAGGGACGAGATGTAGCGAACCAGGTGATCGCTGCTCTCGGCGGCGACAAGTTCCTCCACATGCAAAACCGCATTTCGAGTGGTCGCATCTACGCCTTCTTTCACGACCGCCTGAGCGGCCTGGACCTCGCTCAGATCTATGTGGAATATTTGGACGCTCCGCCTCCTAACGGGATCGCCCAGCGTGAGCGCGAACTGCTCGGCAAGAAACGCGACTACTCTTATTTGTTTCTGCCCACTCAAGGTTGGGACGTGACCTTTCGAGGGGCGCGCCCCATACCGGACGAGGACTGGGCCCGTTACGTCCGAACCAGCCGCAACGATGCGCTTTACATGCTGCGCTACCGCTTAATCGAACCCGGCATGCTGGTCGATTACATCGGTACCGACATCTACCTGGGGCGTCACGTCGAGATCATCGAACTCACCGACGCGACCAATATGACTGTGCGCATCTATCTCGATCACAACACCATGCTGCCCCTGCATCAGACCTTCACCTGGCTCGATGAGCAAACAAGAATGCGCAACGACGAAGCCACTGAATTCGACAAGTACCGCGATGCCGGTGGCGGCGTGATGTGGCCCTTCTCCATCGAGCGCTCTCGAAATGGCTACAAGGTATTTCAACAATTTGCCGAAAAGGTAGAGGTAGATCAAACTCTGCCTCCGAAAATCTTCGACTTACCGCCGGGAGCGAAACTGCTGAATAAAGTGCAATAGTATATCCATTTATCCCGCTTTTCGCATCAGGTCGGTATATCAAATTTTCTTTTGAACCATATAGGAAAGAGTTCTCGTCCTGCTACAATTTGAACTCAAGCACTTACATGTCTAAGTGTTCCCGTTGCTTTAAGCCATGGATCTAGACCAACTCCACACGTTTCTGGAGATTGTCCGGCTGAAGAGTTTTTCCAAGGCGGCGCAAACCTGCTACCGGACTCAGCCGGCTATCAGTGCGCAAATTCGGCAGCTGGAACAAGAGCTCAACGCCACCCTGTTTGAGCGGCTAGGAACCCGCATCTCTCTCACTGTCGCAGGCCGAATCTTCGCCGAACATGCGGAGCAGATCCTGGCCTTACGCCGCCGCGCGCAGGACTCCATCAACGAACTTGAAAAGGTGCCCCGTGGCGAACTGCTGATCGCCGCCAACGAGGCCACCTGTATTTACGTCCTCCCCAGTGTCTTCGCCGAGTTCAAAAAGCAGTTTCCAAATGTGCAGCTCTTGGTAGACCGCTCCTATGGCACCCGTGTTGTTCAAGCTGTCATCGACAACCTGGCCGACTTCGGCATCACTCAGCTTCCTGTGCAGGAAAAAAAGCTGCAGGTGGTGAAGATCCACTCTGACGAAATCAAGCTGCTGGTGCCGCCCAAACATCGTCTTGTCGGCCGCGATCCGGTGCTGCCCCAGGACTTGCGAGGCGAACAGGTACTGCTGCCCAAAACAGGCACCACGCGGGCAAGGCTCAACGCCTGGCTCGATCCCGTTCAGGATGAGCTGAATATTTCCATGGAACTGGATTCTACCGAAATGATCAAACGGTTTGTAATGGCCGACCTCGGTGTTTCTTTTCTAGCCGCCTCGCATTCGCAGGAAGAAGTGGCCGCACACCGGATCGCCAACGTTTCCCTTGGTCCCGAACCGATGATCCGGCGTCTGGGCCTGATCTACCGGAAGGATAAGTCTTTGTCGAAAGCAGCTTTGGGCTTCATTCAGGTCACCCTGGCCAAGGCGGGAAATGGCATTATAGAGATGCCGACAGAGCGTATTCACGCGCTGAGAGTATGAACGGCCTATGCTATGACACGACTCACTGCCAAGAGCTCGACAATCTTCATCACCAATGGTGAGAAAACGAATGTGTACCGTTCTTTGGGGGACGTCCCCCCGGGGCTGCGGAAGAAGCTGCAGGAGTCCACGCAGGGCATAAATTCCGCCACTATCTTGATCGCTGACAAGCGCGGCCGCGAAGAACTCGTTCGAGCATTACAAGGGCGGCCATCCGAGGTCCAGTGTCGGTTAGCCGATAACATCCGCGCCAAAGAACGTGAAGAACGGTCAAAAAAGCCGGCCAGAGCGCCGTTCTCCTTGCGCACCTGGCTCGAACTCCTCCTGCCCGTCGCGATCGGCGCCTCACTCTGGCTCTTCATCGGCTCCCGTTTCTAGTCCACCCTGAAAATAAGTCTCTAAAGTTTCCACACCCGTTGCCGATCTCTCTGTTGAGATGACAAACTCGACAGACTATCCGCAACCCGCCACTCTGCAAATCAGGTCTTCTTCGCTTCCCGGGGAAACTCCCAGACAGGTTCAATGCCAAGTGTCCTCCTCAGCCGGCAAACGCGTAACGTTGATCGCCGCGGAACGAGTGCGGATTTCAAGCGTCGTCACCGTGGAATACAACGATGCCATGCTCCTCTGCGAAGTTGTGGCTTGCACGCAGGACTGTGAGCAAAAGTGGCACTTAGAACTCAACATTGAACAGATTCTGACAAGCCTGCAAAGTTTAGTCCTGTTGCGCGAACGCCTGCTCGGCGAATCGGTCCCTTCCCGGAGAACTCCGATGATGGCGGGCGGACACCGCGCCTAGCGCACGCTGTCACCTTGTATCATCGAAACTGCCTTCTTGGCGCAATTTGCAGAACCACATCGGTTGGGCCGACAGCAGATTCTCCGAATCCCGAAAGGACGAGGTGCCGCTCTGGTTACACCTCGTTTATGGCCATGAGAATGATCGTCCGCGCTCCGCTCTAGCGGCTCGGATACTGGCCGAACGACCGGATCTCGGTCAAGGCGAGCTGTTTCTCGCTTGCGCGATCGGCGAGGAGACCACCGTGCGCGAGATGGTTCGTGACAATCCGAGCTGCGTGAACCTTCTCGAAAGCCCGTGGATTTGCCCGAGCTGCCAAAATCCTCTGGCGATGCCGCCGCTAGTCGCGGTCACGCATTCCGGGCTATTGCAGGTTCCAGAGTTTCGCGAGCGGTTGTGCCGTTGTGCTGGCATCTTGCTGGATGCTGGAGCGGACCCGAATCAACCCTGGTCGCATCAAGCCGGCGGTCATCCACTCAGTGCCCTCTACGGGGCTGCGGGTAAGAATCACGACCCTGAGCTGACAAAGATGTTGCTCGATCGAGGAGCCAATCCCAACGACAACGAATCGCTGTATCACGCAACGGAAACTCCTGACCTTACCTGCATGCGGATGCTGCTCGGGAGCGGCGCCAGGGTGGAAGGCACGAACGCAGTGCATCACATCCTGGATCGTGACGACCTGGACGGATTGAAATTGCTGCTTGCCTTCGTGAAGGACATCAACGCTCTGACAAGCACGATCGGGAGTGCGTTGATCTGGGCGATCCGGCGTCGTCGGTCTCGCGCGCATGTCGAGGCTTTGCTGGCGGCCGGAGCCGATGCTCATGTCACAACCCGCGACGGTGTTTCTGCTTATCGCTTCGCACTGCAGAATGGATTGCCGGAGGTCGCCGAGGCCTTGGCCCTGGCCGGAGCCGGCCCTGCTTCGGGAGAAACCCTGAGCATCGAAGATGTTCGTTGCCGTGTGCGCGCGTGCCGATGAATCAGCGGCTCAACGGCTTATTACCGAGCGGCCCGATCTATTCCGATCACTTTCAGATTCGCAGCTGAAGCAGCTTCCCCAGTTGATGGAAGCCGGCGCGACCGATGCGGTGAAAGTCATGGTCAAACTCGGGTGGCCCATCGCGGTTTCAGGGGGTGATTGGAAAGCATCGGCCTTGAATCTCGCAGTATTTCAAGGCAACGCCGAGATGACGAATTTCCTCTTGCAGCACGGTGCGAGTTGGACCGAGCGTCACGGTTTCGGAGACAACGTGAATGGTACGCTGCAATGGGCATCGCGGAACAACGATCCTGAGCTAGGAGACTGGGTCGGCTGCGCGAGGGCGCTGGTGGAACACGGCATGCCAATCGATCTACCAGGCGATTACTCCAGCGAAGTCGCGGATTTTTTCGCCACGCAGCGAGCCAATTCTTGAGATGTGAACTCAACGACAATCCGCCCTATCCTCGTCCCACAGATCCCAGACTGATACCAATTACCCCGTTCCGCTATGCTGCGAAAGGATGCAACAACGAAAAATCGTAATCCTCGGCGGAGGCGGTCAACTCGGAGTGGAACTCTGCCGCGAATTCGAACGAAGAAACTGGATCGTTCAGAAATTTGATCGGAAGTCCCTCGATGTCACAGACGCTGACCATGTCGAATCAGTGATCGCCCAGGCCGATCCTCAGGTAGTCTGTAACTCCGCCGCCTACAACCAGGTCGACATCGCCGAAACCGAGCCACGCGCCGCCTACGACGCCAACGCTTTTGCAGTGCGCAACCTGGCCATGGCCTGCCGTCAGGTCGATGCCAGACTCGTCCACTATTCGACCGATTACGTCTTCGATGGCGCCAAGGGAAGCCCCTACGTTGAAACGGATCATCCTCACCCGCTCGGCGCTTACGGCGTTTCTAAACTTGCGGGAGAACTCTATGCCCAAGCCTATCTTGACGACCCATTAGTGATTCGAACATCCGGTGTATTTGGACCTGCGGGGCTCTTTACCCCGCGCGGTAACTTTCTGGAATTGATGCTGCGTCTCGCTAGAGGCAGTGCTCCCATCCGCGTCGTTCAGGACTATGTCGCGTCTCCCACCTACGCGCCCGCCATGGCCGAAAGAACTGCCGATCTGGTGGAGCAGGGCATCGGCGGACTTTTTCACCTCGGAGGAGGAGAACCGATCTCCTGGTTTAAATATGCCGAGATGATCTTCGAACTCGCGGGACTGTCCCCTTCTTTAACGCCTACCGACGCTCGGGAATATCGCACCGCTGCGCGTCGTCCACAGTATTCGGCGCTATCCAACGCCAAACTCGAAGCAGCCGGAATTAAACCCATGCCCCCGCTCCGCGAAGCGATTCAGGCCTATCTGCAGGCCCGCGAACATATCACTGCTCACCGTTCTTCGTAGCGTAATAACCATTGCGGCTCTGCACCCGATAATCGTTGTTGTCCACCTTGATCTGCAGCTTACGAAACGTCCCATCCTGATTCGGATTAGTCGAGCGATACCCAAGCGAGTACTGATTTCGCATCTCTTCCTGAATCTCTTTGAAGATATCCGCAAGCGAGTGCTTGGAGTCGACTTTGAATACATGGCCGCCCGTATCTTCAGACATCTTCTCGAGCCCGCTCTCTCCTCCTCCCCCGCCAATCATGAATGCCCCATGCGAATAAAACTGACGGTCAACGTAGTAGATGCTGTAAATAATCGCGTCCGACCGCTGCGCCGCTTCTACCGCGTCTCGCAATTTGTACGTGCTGCCTTGATCTCCGCCGTCCGTGATCAGAATCATGGCTTTGCGGCCGACTTCGTTCTTCAGCTTCTCGTTGGCTGCCAGGTAGATCGCGTCGAACAACAGCGTTCCCTTCGGAGTGCCGATATCGCCGCCGACCGGACCGGGGTTCATCATGGGCGACACGGACTGCCCATCGCCGCGCAAATCCCGCAACGCCGCTGAGAGTTGTTTAGGCGAACTGGTGTAATCCTGCAATAGGTCCGTGCTCTTCCCGAAAGAAATCAAGAACGCCTCATCCTTCGGCCGGATCACGCTCGAAAAGAACTGGCTCGCCGCCTCCCGTTCAATATCAATCAACCGTTCCTGGCTGGCGCTGATGTCAATCAGCAGCCCCAACGTGAGCGGCAAGTCCGACTCCTTCGAAAACCGTTCCACCGTCTGCGGCTTGCCATCCTCCACTACGCTGAAGTTCTCTTTCTTCAGGTTCGGGATTAACTGACCGCCTTTTTTCGTCTTCACCGTGAAGTACACGTTCACCAGATCGACGTTGACTCGAATGGTGGGCTCCTGACTGGCGCCCGCATCCTGGTCGGAGCCAGGGCCCGGATTGGGCGGCTGCCCGAACCCACTCAGGCAACTGGCCAGCATTCCGCAGCACAGAACGCTGGCTCCGCCGATTCCAGGCAGGACCCTCAATAAACCAGTTCGGCTCATAATTCAGTGTCCTAGTGAGACGTTCCCAGTCGTTCTTCCGTTCCGCCGGCCAAGGCCCGTTTAGCGCGCGGAAAGAAGCTTAAGAGTGATGCCCCGGCTGGTCGTGATACTGTACAGTCGGCTCTGGAGCAAGCGCCGGTAATGGTCGCGTCGGCTTCAGTACAATCACTCCCAGCGGAGGAATCGTCAAAGCAGCCGAAGCTGGACGTCCGTGAGATCCGGTGGGAACAGCCTCTATATAACCGCCGTTTCCCATGTTGCTGCCGCCGAACATTGCCGCATCAGAATTAAACACTTCCCGGTGTCCGCCAGCTTCCGGGATTCCCAATCGGTACCTGTGATGCGCCGTAGGGGTGAAGTTACAGACAAACACCAGATAATCGTCTTTCCGCTTAGCCCGCCTTACAAACGAAACAATGGAGTTGTCTGTATCGTGGAAGTCAATCCATTCGAAACCCCAGCTCTGGAAATCCACTTCATAGAGCGCCGGCTCACTCTGATACAAAGCGTTCAACGCCGCCGTAAACCGGTGCATGCCCTGATGAACCGGAAACTGCAGCAGCCACCATTGAAGATCGGCCTCCGAGTTCCACTCCGACGTCTGCCCGAACTCCGCGCCCATAAACAACAGCTTCTTCCCCGGATGCCCGTACATATAGCTCATGAAGGCGCGCGCGTTTGCAAATCGGCGCCACTCGTCGCCAGGCATCTTGTCCAGCAGCGAGCGTTTTCCGTACACCACTTCGTCATGCGAGATCGGCAGCACGAAATTTTCGGTGAACGCGTAAATCATGCTGAACGTGATCGCGTTCTGATGATATTTCCGGTAAATCGGATCGTTCTCGAAGTAGTGCAGCATATCGTGCATCCAGCCCATGTTCCACTTCATCGTGAAGCCCAGGCCGTTTAGATACACCGGCCGCGATACGCCGGTGAATGACGTCGATTCTTCCGCAATCGTCATCGCGCCTGGGACCTGATGCGCAATCTCGTTGAATTTCCGCAGCAGTTCGATCGCCTCCAGGTTTTCATTCCCTCCAAAACGGTTCGGAAGCCACTCGCCCGCCTTCCGCGAGTAATCCAGATACAGCATCGAAGCCACCGCATCCACTCTCAGCCCGTCGATGTGGTACTTCTTCAGCCAGAACATGGCATTCGAAATCAGGAACGACTTCACCTCGTTGCGCCCGTAATTGAAGATCAGCGTGCCCCAGTCCCGGTGTTCCCCAAGTCTTGGATCCTCATGCTCATACAGCGCCGTCCCGTCGAAATAAGCCAGCCCGTTGGCGTCTTTCGGGAAATGCGCCGGTACCCAATCCACAATGACGCCAATGCCCGCCTGGTGACAGGCGTCGACGAAGTACATGAAGTCGTCGGGTGTTCCAAAGCGGCTGGTCGGGGCAAAATACCCGGTCACCTGATACCCCCACGAAGGCGAATACGGGTGCTCCGCAATAGGCATCAGCTCGATGTGAGTGAAATGCAGACCTTTCACGTAGTCGACAAGAGTCGTCGCCAGTTGCCGGTATGTCATCGGCGACCCGTCTTCGTTCTTGCGCCACGACCCGGCGTGCACTTCATAGACCGACATCGGCTTTTCGAGCAGGTTGCCGTCACCGCGCTTCCGCATCCACTGCTCGTCCTTCCACTGGTGAGCATTGACTTCGGCCACGATCGACGCGTTCTTCGGCGGGACTTCCATCGCGTACCCAAACGGATCCGATTTCAGCTGTGCGTAGCCACGCAGCTTCGATTTGACTGAGTACTTATAAACAGTGCCCGGGCCCACACCCGGTAGGAAGATCTCCCAAACTCCTCCCACCCGCCCCCGCATCGGGTACTGGCGCGAATCCCACACGTTGAAGTCGCCCACGATGCTGACAATCAGCGCATTAGGAGCCCAAACGGCAAAACAGGTTCCCCTTACGCCCTCGACCGTGGTGACGTGAGCACCCAGCGCGTTGTACGCCTCATAATTCGTGCCTTCCAGAAACAAATGCAGGTCGAAATCGGAAACCACCGGAGGAAATCGGTACACATCCTCCATTTCGTATTTGTTGCCATCCTGACCCTTCAGCCTGAGCTTATAGCCCGACGGCTTTGCCGGGAAGTTGGCCACAAAGAATCCAGCGTCATGTTTGCGCTCCATTGGAACGCTCTTGCCCGCCGTCAATACCTCCACTTCCTGCGCCTGTGGAAGGAAAGCACGAATCGCCCAGGCGCCGCCACTGGCGGATTCTCCCTTGGCCTCGTTTATTGGATGCGGCCCCAGCACTGCAAACGGGTCCCCATGATAACCGCCGGTTATCGCTTCTATATCTTGATCATTCATGCGCGTTTTATCATATCTTCATAGCGAGGCGAATCGTCGATCTTTCCTGGCTCAGGCTCTGAAGCAGGGCATTTGGCCCGCTTCCGAACCCGGAGGAGAACGCTCATCGAAATCCCGCCTGCCGGAGACGACCTGCAGCCATTTCTCCGGGCTCTCCCAAAGGCTGAACTGCACCTTCACCTGGAAGGATCCGTCGAACCGGAAACCATACGGGAGCTGAATCCCTCGCTCTCGTTGGATGCAATCCGAACGAATCTCCATTACACCGGGTTTGCCGGTTTTTTGAAGGCTTACGTCTGGGTCACCCAGCAGCTCGACTCTTCCCAAGCATACGCCCTGGCGACACGGCGGCTGCTGGAACGCCTCATCGCGCAAAATATCCGCTACGTCGAGATCACGCTTTCAGTCGGTGTGATCCTGTGGAAAAACCAGAATGTAGACCATATTTTCGAAGCGATCTGCCAGGAAACCGCCCAATTCCCGCAGATCGAGGTCGGCTGGATCTTCGACGCTATCCGGCAGTTTGGCGTTGAGCAGGCGTCTCTTGTCTTCAATTTCGCCAGGAATTTGAAGTCTGCGGGCGTCCTTGCAATCGGCATCGGCGGCGACGAAGAGCGCGGTCCCGCCGCCTGGTTCGGACCGCTCTACGACGATGCCCGCAAAGCCGGCCTTCGACTGCATTGCCACGCCGGGGAAGTCGCCGGCCCTGACAGTATCTGGCAGGCGCTTGCCATCGGAGCCGAACGCATCGGTCATGGCATCCGAGCCATCGAAGATCCAAGACTCCTGCAAGAATTACGGCGTCGCGACATTCCTTTAGAAATCTGCCCTTCCAGCAACGTCTGCACGGGAGCAGTGTCGAAGCTCATTGAGCATCCGCTCAGGCGTATCTGGGAAGCGGGTGTTCCCATCGTGCTCGGAACCGACGACCCCGCCCTCTTCTTCACCGACCTCATCCACGAATACATGCTGGCCGGCGAAATCTTCGGCTTCTCGCGAGACGAATTGAAAACTCTGGCCGCCAATAGCCTGCGATATCGATTCAGGCCATGATCCTGGTCGTCCAGCCCCGTTGCGTGGAACGCTGGGTTTACTTTGCCGGCTGGGCATTACTCATAGCGCAACGCCCTCACGGGTTCGACCCGCATCGCTCGCAAAGCCGGAAGGAAAGAAGCCAAGGCCGAAACCAGCATCAACATACAGGTGGTGATGAGCGAGGCCGACGGGTCCGACTTTGAAGTTCCAAACAGCATTCCTTCCAGGAATCGACTTAACAGAAATGAACCGGCCAGTCCAACGGCCACACCCGCCAAAGACAGTACGAGTCCTTGTCCCATCACTTGGCGAAGTACTCGCTGCGGCTGCGCGCCGAGAGCCATCTTAATGCCGAACTCGGAGGTGCGCTGCTCTACGGAATAAGAGATCACACCATAAATCCCGATAGCCGCCAGGCATAGGGCGAGCAGTGAGAACATTCCAAGAATCAGCGTGAGGAATCTGGGCTTTGTGGTAGCAGCGCCTACCACGTCTTCCATAGTGCGAACCTTCGCCAGGGGCAGTGTCGAATCGAGAGACGCTACGATCTTGCGGGCCCCGCCAATCGCACTCAACGGATCGCCAGTGGTCTTAATCACGACGTCGAAGGTCGAGGGTGCGTCTAGCCTGAACGAGTAGAAAAGTTCGGTTCCCACAGGCCTATCGACACCGGCATTCTTGATATCCGCTACCACGCCCACCACTGTGCACCATACTTTCGTGCCCGGTTTTATGCGATGCCCTATGGCCGATTGATGCGGCCAGAAGGTGCGAGCCATCGTGGCGTTGATTATCAGGCCGGGGGAGTTTTCATTTTCGTCGCGCGAATCCGGCAAACGTCCCTCAATCAAGCGCACGCCCATTGTCTCGAAAAAGCGATCCCCCGTAGCCTGGTAAAACGCTACACTTTGAATCGGGCCATTTGGCACAGGGACGAAGCCCTCGATCTCAGTATCGTTGTCCACCTCGCGACGTACGGGTGGGAGATCGCCGGCCAAGGTTACAGAGACAACGCCGGGTAGCGCCTGAAGGCGTTGTTGCAAATTCGACCAGAAAGAAATTCTTGGGCCTTGTTCTTTATAAGCATCGGCCGCAAGTGAAAGATTGAACGTCAAAAGTCCTTTTGGATTGAAGCCGGTATTCACTTGCTGCAATTTCCAGAAGCTTTGAATCATGAGGCCAGCGCCTGCCAGAAGAATGAACGCCATCGACATTTGCGCCACAACCAAGGAATTTCGAAAGCGCTTAGAAGCTACACCTGAGGAGGAACGGCCGCTGGAGTTCTTGAGTGTCTCGAACACGCGAATGGCAGACACGTGAATGAAAGGCGCCAAGCCGAAGAGCACGCCAATCAGCACGGACACGGCAAGGGTAAACAGGAGAACAGGGAGGTCCAACGCAATTTCCGTGGCGCGCGGAATACTGCCCGCGTTCGCCAATTCAATCAGCCATAAGCTTCCCACCGCAACAAACACGCCCAGCGCTGCACCAGTGAGGGCCAGCACCAGGCCTTCGACTACAAATTGCTTGGCCAGATCGGAGGTCGATGCGCCAATGGCGCGGCGAACGGCAATCTCTCGCTGACGGGATTCGGAACGTGCAAGCAGCAGGTTCGCCACATTAACGCAGGCGATGAGTAACACCAGCACCACCGCGCCAAGCAAGAGAAGCATCGCCTTTCTGACCCCACCCACGACTTCGTCATAGAACAAATACAGACTGGGATAGTGGTCTTTTGGGTTGAAAGAGTGATGCATGGGCGAAGCTGCTTCGCCCCAACCCCTCACTAAGCGAGTCATTTCTTCATGGGCTCGTTTGAGAGTCGTTCCGGGAGCGAGCCGGCCTAAAACATCATAATTGTGTCCGCCTGGGTTTACGTGAGCCGGGTCAAGCTGGAGTGCGCTCCAAACCTCCGTTGGGTCGGTTTGACCTGGAGGGAAAGCGAAGCCTTGTGGCATCACGGCGATCACGGTTGCTCTAGCGTTATTGAAAGTCGTTTCCTTGCCAATAATGTGCGGATCTGCGCCGAAGACACGCTGCCATACTCCGTAAGACAGCATCAGAACCGGAGGCGCTCCAGGCGCATCATCTTGCTTGCTGATGAGATGGCCCATAAAGGGTTGAATATGGAGCATCTTCGGAATCTCAGCGCTCACAAGGGTCGCGGCGACTCGCGTTGGTTGATTGCGTCCGGCCAAGTTGACGCCAGATGTTTGTGAGGCGCCGATCAGGTCGAAAGATTTGGCGGATTTCTGAAGGTCGAAGACTTCCGAGTCGGAAACCCAAAATTTGTGCAAGCCTCCATTCGGAAATCCCGGGAATTCCGTATAGATACGGACCAGGCGGTTCGAGTCTGGATACGGCAGCGGTCGCAGCACGACAGCGTTGACGATGCTGAAGATGGCCGAAGTGGCGCCGATTCCGAGAGCCAGGCATCCCAGCGCTGCGATGGTAAAGTTCGGCGTTCGACCTAAACTGCGGACTGCGTAACGAAGCATTTGGGGCATGGCTTTCACTGACAAAGCAGCAACTCAAATGCCAAGCAACATGTCGAGTGGGCTGAATGGCTTACGAGATCAAGGGCTCAGCTGGCTGTGCGAATTTGGGACGCGATTTGTCGATCCTGGCGGCGAATACGGCGGAGAGCACCGAATCAACTAGATAGACTCGTCGGAATACCTCGGCAAGCTCCCGCTGGATTGAGCCGGCAGTGAGAGTCTCGCTAATCTTCCGGGGCTCAACATCGTCAGGAAAATATTCCCATCCGATTTTGCCCACCCGATCGGGAGGCGACACAATCTCGACGCACAATAACACCGGACCGTTCGGACCCGCATAGCGGCCTTGGATGGGCTTCGCGAGTTCCTCGATTGCCAGGTCCGGCACATAAAACTGCCCTTCACGAAGTCGAGTTGTCAGTTCAGCTAACGGGTTGAGCGTCTCGTCATAGCGGCTGCCAATCAATTTCGTGATGTTCGCCTGTACCTGGCAATGTTTTTTGGTTCCCATCGGCTTCGGAATGATGTACTCGCAGGTTGGCTTTCGCCTCCTTCTACACGGCGTTCGATATACTCTTCGAGCGACGCCAGCGGCGTACTTGTGCCAGGAGAGGGTAAACAGAGTTCGTTCGATCCGGGCTCAGCTCGAGCAGGGAGCGACTGCAAGGCCGTTTTGGCGAGGGTAGCTGCCCAGCCTGGCACGCAAGAGCCGGCCCGTGACGGTGCCCTGCTCGATCGACGTGCGAGACGAAGGATGACGTCTAGATCAGAAGTGCAGAACAGGGGAGAAGGGGTTCCGCCTCTCACATTCCTCGGTCGTCATGAAGGGCACGACGGGGATGAACTGACGCCGCACCACGCCGGAGCGCATGGTTTGCACGACGCCGCTGGTTTGCCGGTTGGATGGGCCCTGGGCGAGTTCGTCCGGCGGTGGCGCGGAGAAGATTGGGGTGCTCTTACAGCGTTCGACGCGCTCCTGCCATGCGGTCCACTGTTTGACGAAATCAGCCAGCGCGGCTTCGACACGCACCCGGGACCTTGTTGTGATGGTGAGGAGGCGTGTCTCGTAGGGGACACCCGGTGTGGTTGAGCTGGGCGGAAACATTCTGCGCCACATGAGCTGATCCTGCTCTTCAGCATCCCGGATGGATTTCTGTCCGCATTCCTCTGCGGCCGCCTCCGCGAAGCCGATATCCAGGGAGTGAGCGTGATCGGCTTCCCGGGCCATGTTGTCGGCGATTGCCTTTTCTCCCAGCCCGAAATCGGGCGATGCGGCTGCACCTCCGCCGGAGCCTACGATGGAGCCGAGGAAGGACATGGGAATGACGATGGGATTCCACTCGGCGAAGAGGGAGGTAGCTGCCCAGAGGAGGTTACCGGCGAGTGCACGCTCGAAGTTTTCCTTCACAACCGGATCGGGTGGCCGAGCGGCGGTGCGTGCACCGTTCTGTGCCGCGCTGAAGGCTTCATCGATGAACTGCCGGGCCACAGCTGGAAGCCGCGCACGGGCATCCTTCTTGATCTGCTGGCGATCATGGATGCTCTGCCAGGATTCGTGCGCGCCGCCCACGGTGAGCGGCCCGAATTTGACCTGGGGCGCTGTGGCCGGAGCCGGGTCAGGCGCCCTGCTGAGGACCTGGCCTCCGGTTTGTTGGAAGAATGCCTTCGAGGCGGAGGGGATCGGAGCTGCTTCGGCAGGTTTCTGGGTATAGTTCGATTCCGTGTTAGCGTTTGCAGGCTCTGGCGTTTCCAGAGCGGAAAGGCCAGCCCCCTGCAAGCCGGATATCGAGTGCGAATCCTCGCCTTTTCCACGGCCACGGGACAAGTTAGTTAGGAGCGAGGCGGTCGTTCTATTACCGAGGGTGCGTTGCAGAAGCACGACGTCAGAGGGCCTAAGCTGCGCTGTGTTCGATTGAGCGCGCCTAAGAATGGCTGGCAACGCTTGTCCGGCTGAAGTCGCTTTATAGTCTGCGCAATCCTGGCCGGTTTGCGCTGAAGCAGGCTCCTTTGCTCTGCTGCTGCTTTCTTGCTGTGTGTTTAGGTGAGCGGTCATCTGGGGCATCGTCGGACCGGCTCCTTTCCTGATCTCTGGATTCTACCTCGTTGCTGCCCAGTGGTGATCCCGGGCGGATCGTCGCCCATCCGGAAGCAATCCTGCCTTAAGTTAAGGCAAAAATGCACCTTGTTGTTTTTGGGTGGCGTCGGAGTAATCTACTCGCTCCTGAGAGCAGTTTGTGGATCGACGCGGGAGGCCCGCCAGGAAGGAGTCAGAACAGCCATTATTGTAGTAGCAAGGACACCCGGCGCGCATAGGATCAATGTTGCGGGATCAAGTGGCTGAATTTGATAAAGAAAACTCCTCAGCCACTCGCGGCCGGGACCGCCGCGCATAATCCGATCACGACTCCTGTCAAAGAAGGCCGGAAGCCCTGCATCACGTAACGCTTGAAGAGGCCCTCCGAGCGCCATCCGGATTCCAATCTCAGCCGTTCGCTCCGTGACGACTTGTGTGGTCAGTCCGTAGATTCCGAATGCGGCCCGCAGGACGCTGATCCCGGAGAAGCTGGCAACGATCCATGCAGTCACAGAGCGGATCGAAAGGGAGGCATCAATCCGTTCCTCCATCGTCCTCACGTCGAATAGAGCAACATTCGGATTCGCAGCGCGAACTGCGTGCCCGAATAACTAAACTCGTCGGAATACCTCGGCAAGCTCCAGCTGGATTGAGCCGGCAGTGAGAGTCGCGCTAACTTTCCGGGGCTCACTATCATCGGGAAAATATTCCCATCCGATTTTGCGCTCCGGATCGATCACCCAGCAGTAGGGCACGCCCCACTTGTGATACTCTTCGCATTTGCCAAAAAGCTTGCCCACCCGATCGGGAGGCGACACAATCTCGACGCACAATAACACCGGATCGTTCGGACCGGGATAGCGGCCTTGGATGGGCTTCGCGAGTTCCTCGATTGCCAGGTCCGGCACATAAAACTGCCCTTCACGAAGTCGAGTTGTCAGTTCAGCTAACGGGTTGAGCGTCTCGTCATAGCGGCTGCCAATCAATTTCGTGATGTTCGCCTGTACCTGGCTATGTTTTTTGGTTCCCATCGGCTTCGGAATGAGTAATCCATCCATGTACTCGCAGGTTGGCTTTTCGCCCCCTTCTACAAAGCGTTCGATGTACTCTTCGAGCGCCACCAGCGGCGTACCTGTGATTGCTGCCATCTTCTCTAAGTTCCCTTTCCCAATTATCCGTTCCTCAAACGCTCAGGAGCAACGCAATCGAGTGTGTTCTTCGCCTACGCCCACCTTACGAGTCGAGCCGAATCTTCCCCCGGGATTGTTGCCCGGGATGCCGGGACCGAATGCCTCCGTTGGACCTGAACTCGATCTCACGAAAGAGGTCCTCACAGGAGCGCGGACCGGACTCCCAATTCCGATCTGGAACCTAACAGAACAGACCTGGCCACAATTCCCGCAGCTGCTTGGAGGACTGCACAAGTCGTTTGCGAAGTAATCCACTCGCTGCGTGAAACCGGCATTGCTTTCCGGCAATCGGTCAAAGAAGTGTCGGTACAGGGGCGAGTTCATCCGGCCACCTTGTACAGGGTGGCTTGGCAGGTATGAGCGGCTGGGGAGAAGTGGCGTCGTTGCTGCCCGGCAAAACCGGGAGAATCCGCGGCCGAGGCTCCCGGCCGCGTGACGATGCAACTCTTCGTCCGGGAGCATTGCACGATGATCGCAGCACCCGTCTAATGTGATGTTGATGGAATACCTAAGGGGTCGCATTATGCAAGCCTACCGCCGACGGGGCTGACCGGCGCCGACC
>CBAAAA010000023.1:0-19866 GCA_964658695.1 uncultured Solirubrobacteraceae bacterium
CTCTACTGGACCAGTGGCAGCGGAAATTCTGCGAAGGTGCTGCTCGATCCAAACACCCTTACAAAGGACGGAACAGCGGCGCTCGAGTCCTGGTCAATCAGCCGGGATGGCAAGCTGCTGGCATACGGCATTGCCCGCGCCGGATCCGACTGGCAGGATATCCACTTCCGATCGATCGACGATTGCAAGGACCGCACCGACAAGCTGGAATGGTCAAAGTTTTCGAAGCCTGAATGGTCATTCAGCGGGGACGGAATCTATTATGGGCAGTTCCCGAAGCCTGCAGAAAAAGACGTTCTTACCGCTTCTAACTATAACCAGCAACTGCGGTTTCATAAGCTCGGGACGGCACAGGCCGCAGACATGCTTGTCTATGAGCGGCCGGATCATAAGGACTGGATGTTTGATCCTCAAGTCAGTGAGGACGGCCGGTATTTAATTATCGAGGTCCGCGAAGGAACGAAATCCGAAAACCTGGTCTTCTACAAACCGCTGGGCAGCGCCGGGGCTCAGATCGTTGAGCTGAATCAGTCCTTCGATGCGCAATACACCTTCCTGGACAATCAAGACGCTAAGTTCTACTTTCAGACTACAAAAGACGCTCCGAAAGGGAGAGTGATTTCGATCGACACGTCCTTGGCGAATAAAATCGCGGAGGTAGTTCCACAGCGATCATCCGTTCTCAGCCAGGCGGTCATACGGGAGTCGACGCTGTTTCTAAATTATCAGGAAGATGTCGTCGCGCGACTATATGTTGGACCGGTTGGCGCAAGCGGGTTGCGGGAAGTGAAACTCCCGGGAAGAGGGACGGCCGAGTGGGCCGATCATGGGCCGAAGAACGGCGGGAACTTCTATTGGTTCAGCAGTTTCACACAGCCGACTTCTCTCTACGAGCTTTCCGCAGGGTCATCGCAAGGGAAAACATTTGGCGATTCGAAACTGCCTATTGATCCGCAGGCGTTTGAAACCCGCCAAGTTTTCTATCAGAGTAAAGACGGAACTAGAATTCCGATGTTTCTGATTGGACAGCATGGCTTCGAAGCGAAACCGGAGACGCCCTGCCTGATGTGGGGCTACGGCGGCTTCGATATCGCGGTCACACCTCAATACACTCCACTGTTTCTGCACTGGGTAGAGATGGGTGGGGTGGTGGCCATCGCTAACATTCGCGGCGGAAGCGAGTACGGTGAAGCGTGGCACGATGCGGGGATGAAGTTGAAGAAGCAGAACGTATTCGACGACTTCATCGGCGCGGCGGAATGGCTGATTTCCAACCAATATACTTCGAAACAGAAACTGGCGATCTATGGGCGGAGCAACGGCGGTCTTCTGATCGGTGCAGTCGTGAACCAGAGGCCGGATCTCTTTGGAGCTGCCGTAGCCGGAGTCGGAGTGATGGATATGCTGCGGTTCGATAAGTTTACCATCGGTCAGGCCTGGACCTCGGATTACGGATCCCCGGAGAATCCAGTTGAGTTCAAAGCGATCCGGGCGTATTCTCCCCTTCACAACATTCGCGAGGGCGCGCACTATCCTCCGGTGCTGGTATTAACTGCCGATCACGACGATCGTGTTGTCCCGGGGCACAGTTTCAAATACACCGCAGCAATGCAGCACGCCCAAGGCGGTGAAGCTCCCATCCTGATTCGGATTGAGACGAGCGCGGGACATGGAGGCGGGAAGCCGATATCGAAACAGGTGGATGAGGCTGCGGCCATCCTCGCTTTTCTTCAAAAGGCGCTCCGTCTGGTTTAGATGGGGGGCTTTAAGCTAACGGCGACGCCACAGCGCTTCCGCAAACGGCCAGCG
This sequence comes from uncultured Solirubrobacteraceae bacterium, assembly GCA_964658695.1. GTDB lineage: Bacteria > Acidobacteriota > Terriglobia > Bryobacterales > Bryobacteraceae > Bog-105. The sequence goes on from CBAAAA010000023.1 coordinate 1,810, forward strand.
CTGGTCCACCCACGTCTGAACGCAATCGAAGCCCGCAGTTGCGCCGTACTGATTCAGTTGCTCCACGCTGAATTTATGGGAAGACTCTGTCCAGATGGTCTCTCCGGCGCAGAATTCAAAGCTACGGTTCAGCTCGCCAATAAATACGGTCTGCCGCCGGCAGGAAAGAAGGTGCATTTCAATGCGTCGATGCTCGGGATTCCAGCGCACTTCATGAGTGAATGATCGAAGATCGAAGTCAGCATCCAGTTCCCGGTTCATACGACCAAGGAGATTGATATTGAAAGCGGCGGTGACGCCAGTCGGATCGTCGTACGCGTTGATCATAACGTCAATGTCCTTTAAGAGGTCCGCACCGAGCAGGAAGAAGTCTCCGGGCCTGAGAGCCGCATGAATTTGCGAGAAGAAACCGGGAAGTTCATCCCGAGACAAGTTACCGACCGAGCTCCCGAGAAAAAGCAGCAGCATGGGTTGCGCTCCCTGGCGTTCGCTGGCTATTACACTGAGCCCCCGCATCCAGTCCGCACACACGGGTTGGACGGAGGCCAAATCGCTCAACTGCCGCTCGCACAGGGCTAACGCCGAAGCAGAGATGTCGATGGGAGAGTAGGTGACGCCGCGGCCGAAGGCTTCCAGAATCGACCGGGTCTTTTTGCCGCTTCCACTCCCAAGTTCGGAAACCGATTCAACGGGTCCGGTCAGGCTGGCGATCTCCGGGGCATGAAAGCTAAGCAGACGTTCGTCCGCTTGCGTCAATCCGTACTCGGGAAGCAGAGTAATTGCGTCGAAAAGCGTACTCCCCAAGTCGTCGTAGAAGAAGCGAGGAGAAAGAATCTTTTGTCCGGTACGGCCTAGCCCGTCTCGGACGTCTTGCGCAAACTCTGAAAGTTGAAGGACAGTCGCGACTGACATGGAATGGATGTTACTTAGTTACTTACGCAGCGAAACTTAGCATACATGAACGGGTAGTCGTGTCTAAACCAGTTACGGAAGGATGGACGCAGTAAACGGGCCCCGGTCCTGGCGGATCCGCCCTTTAGGACAAAGTGCTCGCCGTCGAAGAAGTTTGCCGAGTAACCCGGGTAGGTGGGCCGTGGTTCAAAGCCCGGCAAAGGCCCGAACGGGGTGCTGGTCCACTCCCAGCCGTTCCCGACCAGCTGACTGACGCCGAACGCGCTATCGCCCTCCGGATCGCCGTTCACGGCATTGGGATCCCAGCGGCGGAAATCAACGTTACCCTGTTGAAAAGGTGGCTGATTTCCCCATGGATACTGGCGATTGAGCCCTTCCGGGGTCCCGTAGGCGGCGCGGTGAAATTGCTGTTCCGTAGGCAAGGCTTTGCCAAGTGCTTTCGTATATGCCGCAGCCTCCCCCTGTGTGACATAAACCGGCCACGACAACGGCAGGGGAACTTCTTCAAACATCCCGCGGAGAAACAACTTCTCACCCCGACGCACCCAGAAGTGGGGCAGGGAAGCGCCGGTCTGGTTCACAAACTCCAAGTACTCGCCATTAGTTACGCTGTAACGCTGAATCTCAAAAACCGGGACGTTAAACCTCGTTTCATTGAACTCGTTATCCCAGCCAAACCCCGCATCTCGCGCCTTACCCAGGATCGCAACGCCGGCCGGAATTGCCTTCCATTCGTTTGCAATGGGCTCAGTGGCCGCCGGATGTTGAATCGCTCGCGGATGGTTTTTCCTGTTGTAGGGAAAATTGTGGAACATGTACGCTAACGTCTCAAGGTGCATCAACCGATGTTCCAGGGCCATATAAACGACGTCCTCCGGCGCGTTCTCCAGGTGTTTGTCTACGTGGGCCCGACACTTTGCCACATAGTTCCGCACCCGTTCGAGACTGGGCCAATCAGAGGGCTGATCGGTCGGCAGATGCGCGCCGTCCGGATCAATCCCAGCCTGGAACAGGTGATCCAACTGGGGGTCTAACGATCGAATGCCGAGTCCTTCCCTGCAGATCTGAATGGAGTCGAACCCATCCAGATGACCGACGTAGAAAATAACGCGGTGCCGGGCGTCAATCGGCCGTTCGTATAACGAGTCCTGTCTGATGATCTCGAAAAAGCGATCGCTCTCTATCCTGGCTAACCCTATCTCTTCTATCAAATTGGAAACAGCTAGAGAGGTACCTGGCATAAGTGAGTAATGTCGCTCTCCAATGTCTGAGCAACACTGTTTGGACGCTATTTCGTTTTTAAAGATGCCAAAAAACCCTGTTCTTAATTGTCTATTGGTTTAGTACCGCCCGTACAATTGCTAGAGCCTCCTCCCGGGTGCTAATCTCTCCGTCCAATTGCGCCGTCTCAACAGCAGATAATGCCTTTCCGAAGGCCGGACTCGGCATGTACCCTGCCGCAATCAAGTCCGCTCCGGTTAGCAAGCGTGGGGGTTGCAATTGCTCCTGACCGTACTCGAGCAATTTGGCTTTGACGAACTCGTACGCTCCGGTGTACCCATTGCTGGCCTGACAATCGAGCCGATGCAACTCAAGGTGTTCTTCAAACTTTGGCAGGCAGAGAAAACGCTTCAGGGTACTTGGACGCATCTGGATCACGTCTTTAAACTTCATGTGATTAGCAACTAGAGAAGTAATGTGCTCGGAATCCTGATTTGAAAAGCGGAGGCGATGGAGAATAGCTTTCGTCATGTCCGCGCCTACTTCCGCATGCCCATCAAAGCGAATCCGATCGGCTACCCGAAAGGTCGGCGGCTTCCCGACATCGTGCAGCAGGACTCCTGTGGCGAGGCTGGTTGAAGGGGCAGACAAATGATCCAGCATCAAGAGAACGTGGTTCCAGACGTCGCCTTCGGGATGATACTCGGGGGGTTGTTGGACGCCCTGGAACGCCTTCACCTCTGGTAATAGTACTTCCAGCAAACCGCATTCATCTAATAACTTAAGCCCCCGCCTGGCGTGGCCCTCTGTGAGGATGCGTAGTAACTCGTCGCGGATGCGTTCGGCTGAAATCCTAATGATTGCAGGCGCAAATTCGCGGATAGCGTCCATCGTGGTGGCCTCTATCGAGAAATCCAGTCGGGCAGCAAAGCGAATAGCGCGCAACATTCGCAGGTGGTCCTCAGCGAAGCGGACCTTAGGAGCGCCAATGGCCCGGATCGTACGCCTTTCCAGGTCATTCCGTCCCCCGACAAAGTCCAGGATCTGCAGGGATTCGGGATCCTGCATTAAGCCGTTTATGGTGAAATCACGCCGGCGGGCGTCGAGGGCGGGATCCGTTTCAAAACGCACCTGATCGGGGCGGCGTCCATCCTCATAGGCTCCTTCACTTCGAAACGTCGCGACTTCCACCGAAGCTCCATTCTGGCCCGGAACTAGAACCACGCCGAAGTGAGCGCCGATCGTTTGCGCGTTCGGGAAGTAAGAGATCAGCAGATCCGGCGTAGCGTCGGTACTAACGTCGTAGTCTTTCGGAAAGAGGCCCAGCAGCCGGTCCCGGACGCAACCGCCTACCAGATAGGCAAGGTGTCCTCGATTTCGCAGGGTGCGAACAATCTGAACGGCGAGGGCAGCGCGTTCTTCAGTGTCCACGAAGGATGCTTCGTCTAAGCTCCTGCTGTGAAAGCTATGAAGCTAGGCTCCTTTTCCGGTCGCGTTAACTTCGGATTCCGGAATAGCCTCGGTCGAGGCCGAGCTGCCGTTCGCTCCGGCCAATGCGGCCTGCGCTGCCTCGGCTTTCTTCAATTCCTTCTTCGTGGGAGGGGCCTGTTCATGGCGGTAATCGTGGTCGTGATAACAGGTCCTGCAGCGGACCTTGGCGGCCTGCGTCTCCACCAGAGAAACGATGGAATGGTTCGTGAGGCGGCGACACTTCACGCAGAAGTCGTCGATTACGTCGCCTAGTCTCTGTTCAGTCATTTTTTGCTGTCCGACAAGCGGAGTATACCAAGATTCGGGACGGTTTCGACCTCCCCTAGACCGTTGGGATAGTTTGGCTTTACTGAAAGCCGGATTTGCTAACATGAGACTTCCAACCCGGACGGCCAGGTAGCTCAGTCGGTAGAGCGCAGCCCTGAAAAGGCTGGCGTCGGCGGTTCGATTCCGTCCCTGGCCACCATCCAACCAACAACTTAGAAACCGCCATCCGACGTTTTCATTCCGGTTCATTCCAAGACAACGGCGCGCAAGGATTGGCACCGTTTTTAGAAATGCCGCGTATACAGATGTAGGTTTCAACGCTCTCGATCCGCTCGACAGCCCCGGATAACTGGCTCCGCCGCTTGTATTCCCCTGGGATTTGGCGCTTTTCTGCCGGGCTGATTGGGCTAGACTGCAGGCGGGCCAGCCGGAGGATAAGGCAATGCGGGGACGCAAGTGTGCCGGGACAAGCCGGCATGTTGTAGGGGATGAAAGAGCCCTACGGAAAAGGAGCGGCGACTCTTGGCTCAAGAGGGGTGGTTGAGGGATATTACCGATACCACGCTGTGCCGGGTAACCTGAACACGTTGGGCCGATTTCGAGAAAGGCTCTGCCGATATTGGCGGCACATCTTACGTCGCCGCGGACGAATTCATGCTGGAAGCCGTTCAGAGCTTAGTCGAGGAGCGTAGTTGGCTGGGCTACAAGGAAGAAGACGTGGACCGGCTTATTCACGAATTCCGCGAAGAAGACCGGGCCGGTAAATTTCACGACTCTGGCCGCTAGTGAGTGGCGTTACCGCCGATACCAAAGTTTACATTTCCGGGTTGGAATTCGGCGGGCTTCCCGAACAATTCCTTAAATTGGCGCGTGACAGCGCGTTCCGACTGGATATTCCGTAAGCATAAAACAAGAAGTGCGGCGGGTGCCGCGCGAAAAATTCAAGTATCCAGCACGGAGACTGCTCGCTGTGGAAGCGCAAATTGACCGCGTCACGCGCCATATCAGCCCTACGCACACTGTGGATGTCATCAAGACAGATCCTCCCGACAATCGGATATTGGAATGCGCCGAGGCGGCGGGCAGTGATTTTATTGTGACCGGTGACACGAAGCATATTCTGCCGCTTGGCAGCTTTGCCGGTATTCCGATTATCAAGCTTGCCGATTTCATGGCGCGGCTGAATATGACGCCTTAGCTTGGCGTCGGCGCGGCTCAGGCCGACGATGCCATTCCAAGGTCAGTGGAAATTGCAGTATTGGTTTTGAGACAGCTCATTCCAAGTGCGCTTCGAAAGAAGCTTTGCTACGTCGCGGCGGGCATGCAAGACAGCAACAATTTGCAGCGGTTTCGTCTCGGGCCGGTAAACGATCACGTACGAGCAGACCGAGAAAAAACGAAGATCGGCGGAAGTGAGGTTACGCCGCCAGTGGCCTCCGCTCGGAAAATCTTGGACCGCTTAGGAGATAGCCGAAGCCGCCTTATTACCGCCGTTCACTTCGTTCTCTTCCCGGCTGTTCACAATCTCGATTTTGCCTTTGAAATAAGCGCCGTCCTCAATCACAATTCCGGGCGTTCTTAAATCGCCTAGCAGTCGACCGCCCTTACGGATCGTGATCTTCTTGGTGGCGTCTACGTTTCCTTCGATCGTTCCGGAAGTGTCAACCTCCCGGGCGCTGACGTTGCCGTGAATCTTGCCGATAGGGGTGACGCTCAGGTCGAAGCCGGGAAGTTGCAGAGTGCCTTCGATTTCGCCCTCGACGTGCATATGCTCACCGCTCCTTACCTGCCCTCGAATGACCATCCCTTTTCCGACAGTGGCGGTCGTGGAAAGGTCTCCAGGCGCCCGCGTCGGACGAGTTGCGAAGTCTGTTCGGCCAGCCAGGGGTTCGGGTCTGGCGCTATCTTCCTGTTTGCGATCGCTCCACATTGTCTATGTTCCTACTAATAAACAATAGCGCGCACGGCTCTGGGAAGTCCGTTGAAGTCAACGCAACCCTATGAGCGGTGCGGCTTAGATTGCTCGGCCTTCAAAGAACGCGTCTTGTTGATGAACCAGACTTCGCGGAGCACTCATCACGATCGAGATGGTATCGAAACGCACCTGGTTCCAGGCGACCCCGGCCCGCGCCGCATAACGCCGTGCTGCGCGGGCGATATTTTTCTGCTTCTCGGCTCCAATGGCCCGGTCCGGCGAACCGTGTTCCGCTCCCGAACGCGTTTTCACTTCCACGAAAATCACCAGGTCGTTGCGGCGGGCCACGATGTCGATTTCGGTTTCACCGCCGGACGGCCGGTAGTTTCGCGCAATCACTGCGTAGCCTGCACGCTGTAGGTAGCGGTGAGCCATATCTTCTCCCCGTCTGCCCAGGGAGGCCTCCGACGAGAGCGTCTTGCTGTGGCGATACTGCCGGGCAGCGTCGCTTACTCTGCAGAGGAGTTGAGTTGGGCTGAACAGCCCAAGTAGTGCTTCAGCGTTTCCAGATGCCATTCGATCGCTTTGCTCCGGACCAGATAGACGGAGGTGAATCTCCACAAAGCAAGTAGGCGAATGTGCGCAAATATCTCACGCAAAATGTAAATACCGAAATGGGTATGCGAGCTCAGCGGATCAATGCTGGACAGCTTCTAAACACTGCTCGAGAGTGTCGAGCGCGAAATCCGCCTGATCCTTATTGATGACCAGCGGCGGGCATAGGCGAATGCTGTTCTGCCCACAGCCCAGCACGAGCAATCCTCGCTCAAAGGCCATCATTTCGACCCGGTCGCGAAGCTCCGGCGCACGTTCTTTCGTCAGCTGGTTTCTAACAAGTTCGAAGCCAATCATCAGGCCTTTGCCACGAACGTCGCCTACACAATCGAATCTTCCAAACCAATGCGCCATGCGCGCCAGCATGTAGGAACCGATCGTCGCCGCATTTTCAACGAGAGATTCTTCCAGCAACTCGATGGTGGTGAGCGCCGATGCAATCGATACTGGATTGCCGCCGAAGGTGGAGGCGTGAGCCCCGGGAGGCCAGTTCATGACATCGGCCCGAGCCACGGTTGCAGCAAGCGGCATACCGCTGGCAATGCCCTTCGCGAGAGTCACGATATCCGGAGCAACTCCAAAATGCTCAGACGCGAACATCTTCCCGGTGCGGCCCATTCCAGACTGCACTTCGTCGTGAATCAACAGAATGCCGTGCTTGTCTGCAACGCGCCGCAATTCCTCATGGAACTTGGCCGGCGGAACCAGGTAGCCGCCCTCACCCTGTACTGGCTCTACAATGATGGCCGCGACTTCTTCGGCCGGCAGGATGGTCTTAAAGAGCGTGTCTTCAATCACCTTCACGCATTCCACGTCGCACGTCGATGGCTCCTTGCCGTACGCACAGCGATAGCAGTACGCGTAAGGGATGTGTTGTACGGGAAGCATCGGACCGAACCCGCGGCGCTGAGTGACTTTGCTGCCAGTAAGCGAAAGGGCCCCCATGGTCCGTCCGTGAAACGCGCCCAGAAAAGCAATGAACTTGTCTCTTCCCGAGTGATAGCGCGCCATCTTAATGGCCGCTTCCACGGCCTCGGCGCCTGAGTTGCCGAAGTAAACCCGCCGCGATCCGCCTCCCGGAGCGAGAGCCGCAAGCTTCTCCGCAAGCTGCACCATGCTTTCGTAATAGAAGTCGGTGCCTGACATGTGAAGAAATTCGGCCGCCTGCTTCTGAATCGAAGCGACCACGCGCGGGTGCGAATGTCCGGAAGCCACCACGGCTATGCCCGCGTTGAAGTCGAGAAAGCGGTTTCCATCAACGTCTTCGACGATCGCTCCTTCACCTCGCTTCATCACCAGCGGATAACAACGGGTATAGGACGGCGAGAGGACGGCCCGATCCCGTGCAATGATGTCAGCCGCCTTGGGGCCGGGTAGAGAAGTAAGGACGCTCGGCAGCAGCGGATGGGCAGAGATCAGCGTGCTCAAAGTTATACCTCGATTGAGATGTTCTGGAGTGAAAGAGAGGGCCTCGGATCCGTACGAAGACTAGTCGGAGCCGAACAGAGAAGGACGCGTGTTGGCGGGAATCGCCATGGTTCTACTTTAAACCACTTATGCGGGCCGAGCCGCCAGAGAATCTCACACGGAGAGCGTTGGGGCACCGCTACAATGGTTCGATGTCCGGTGAAACAACCTCCTCACCCAACTTTGAGGCGAGTCTGGAAGAGCTCGAACGTATCGTAAAGGAACTGGAGAAGGGCGATCTGCCGCTTGAAAAAAGCCTTACCCTTTTCGAGAGCGGAATGAAGTTGAGCACGGACTGTAAGAAGCAGTTGGAAGAGGCCGAGACGCGGGTGGAAATCCTGATGAAGCGAGGGTCGGAGGTTGTGCCCGTGCCGTTTAACCCCGAAAAAACTGCGAAATGACAGGGGCTCGGCAGATCACTTTAGAAGAATACTTTGGCGAACAGGCCCGGGTTATCGACCGTGTTCTCGACGACTTGGTTCCGGCGGAGAACGTTGAGCCGACGTCCATTCATCGCGCGATGCGCTACAGCCTGTTTGCAGGTGGGAAGCGTATCCGGCCCATTCTCGCGGTGGCGGCGGCGCGCGCAATAGCGGATCAAGTTAAGGGTATTGAGCGAGCGGCGGCCACCCTGGAATTGATCCATACTTACTCGCTGATTCATGATGACCTGCCGGCGCTCGACAACGATGACCTGCGGCGGGGCCGCCCCACTAATCACAAAGTATTCGGCGAAGCACTGGCGATTCTGGCTGGAGACGCGCTGTTGACGCTGGCTTTCGAGGTGTTATCGAAACTGACCGGGATTTCGACCGATGCCAGGATCCAGATGGTCAAAGAACTCGCCTGCGCCTCCGGCACGGTCGGCGGCATGATCGGCGGACAGGTGCACGACATAGAAGGCGAGCGGCAGCCGCCGACCTCACAGCTACTCGAATCCATTCATCGCGCGAAAACCGGAGCTTTGCTGCGAGCAAGCGTCCGGCTCGGAGCAATTTACGCTGGCGCGAATGAAGATGAACTCTCCGCCCTGTCTCAATTTGGCGAGCATATCGGGTTAGCTTTCCAGATTGTCGATGATGTGCTCGATGTGGAGCAGTCATCCGAGTCTCTTGGCAAAACCGCGGGCAAAGACGAAGCGCAGCAAAAGATCACTTTTCCGGCTGTGTACGGATTGGAACAGTCGCACGAGATGGCGGAAACGGAACGGGTGCGAGCGCATGCTGCCCTTCGGATTTTCGACGACCGGGCCGACCGCCTGCGCCAGATTGCGGACTTCGTCGTGCAACGTACGGCGTGACCCCGCAAGGAAAGCAGCGCCTGGATATTGCACTCGTGGAACGGAAGCTTGTCGAATCGCGCGAGAAGGCTCAGGCCCTGATCCTTGCGGGCAAAGTGACAGTCGACGGGCAGAAGGCCGATAAGCCCGGGCGCGCAGTCGCAGCAGAATCACGGATCGCTGTCGCCGAGCCGCTCAAGTACGTCAGTCGTGGAGGATTGAAACTCGAAGCGGCTCTCCAGCACTTCAGCATTTCCGTTACTGGAAAGACTTGCATGGATGTCGGTACTTCCACAGGCGGGTTTACGGATTGCCTGCTGCAACATGGGGCGGCACGGGTGCATGCAGTGGACACCGGCGCCGGCCAGATTGCATGGAAGCTGCGAACCGACCTGCGCGTCGTCTTGCACGAGAATGTCAACGCACGCTATCTGAGTTTTGAGGAAATAGGCGAGTATGTGGACCTCATTGTCTGCGACGTCAGCTTTATCTCAGTCACCTTGCTGATCCCGGCGCTGGAGTCGAAGCTTAAGCCGGGCGGCGACTGGGTCATTCTGGTCAAACCCCAGTTTGAGGTCGGGCGCGAGATGGTCGGAGCCGGTGGAATTGTCAGAGATCCGGGCGCGCAGCAGGATGCCACGAAGAAGGTGCTGACAATCCTCAGAAAGTCAGGCTTTGAAGGCGCAGTGATCGACAGTCCGATACTCGGCGCCGAAGGGAATCGCGAGTTTCTGCTGCACGCCAGGCGCATCACCTGAAATCCTGCTCCTTCAGCCACTTCGCAAGCAGATCGGGCCAAAGCGCCAGGTCCGGGTTATTACGGGCGAGCCCGACGCCATGCGCACCGTGCTCAAAGACATGCATCTCCGCCGGCACTTTTGCGGCGCGCAAAGCGGCGTAGAAGTTCAGGCTGTTCTGCACGGGAACAACCGCGTCGTCCGAGGTGTGGAACAGGAACGTCGGGGGAGTATTCGCAGTGACTTGTGTTTCGTTGGAAAGCTGGTCGATCAGTGCCGGATCCGGATCCTTCCCCAGCAAGGCATCACGTGAGCCGCGATGCAGGAACGGTTCCTTGAACGTGATCACGGGATACGCGAGGATCAGGAAATCCGGGCGCGAGCTATTCCGGTCGATAGCGTCCGTGGCATCAGCCTTCCCATCATCAAAGTGCGTGCCGGCTGTTGAAGCCAGATGCCCGCCGGCTGAAAAGCCCCAAACTCCGAGGCGATGCGGATCAAAGCCAAAGTCAGTGGCGCGTGAACGAACGTAGCGAATCGCCCGCTGTGCGTCGCCCATTTCAATCGGATGCTGATACTTGGGCCCAAGTCGATAACGGAGCACAAAGGCGGTGATTCCATAGCTGTTGAGCCATGCGGCAATCTGAGAACCTTCGTGCTCCACCGCAAGATGCATGTAGCCGCCACCGGGAAACACGATCACGGCGGTCTTAACTTTCTGTGTTCCGCCGATTGGATAAATCGTGAGAGTGGGAGTGTCTTCCTCCGCTGTCCCCTGCGCTCCTGGAGCGCCGTTGAGCCAAAGCGGCACTCGTTCCGGCAACGGGATTTGATAGTGGACAGTCTGTGACATGAGAAGAACAGAACTGGAAAGAAGCAGCAGTAGGATCGCGGCAATTCGCATCACTGTACAGCTATCACACAACACCTGAAATATGCTGGGAGAGCTAACTATGAGCCGTCCTCCCCGCGTTGTTGTGATTGGAAGCGCCAACGTTGATCTCACCACGTTTACCGACCAGTTTCCCCGCCCTGGAGAAACCATCTTCGGACAGGACTTTCATCTGGGATTTGGAGGCAAGGGAGCGAACCAGGCAGTCGCCGCTCGCCGCTGTGGCGCTGAAGTGACGATGGTCGCTCGCGTGGGCGACGATCTCTTCGGACAGGCTACGCTGGACAATTTTGCCTCCGCCGGGATTGATATAAAGCACGCCGTCATCACACCGGGCGTGTCCAGCGGCGTGGCGCCGATTTTTGTGGATAGCAAGGGGCAGAATCGAATTCTGGTTGTGAAGGGAGCAAATGATCGTCTGACGCCCTCCGATGTAGACGCAGCTTCGGATGCCATTCGGGAGGCGGACTTCGTCATAACGCAACTGGAGATTCCGCTCGACACGGTCTTCTATTCGCTCCAGCTCGCACAAAAATTTGGAGTCCGGTCCATTCTCAATCCCGCGCCGGGACATCAACTGGATTTCGAAGAGGTTAGAGCAGCAGAGTTCGTCATACCCAACGAAACCGAAGCCGAGATCATGACCGGCCTGACGCTGAGTAAGCCGGAGGAAGCCGGTCAGTGTGCCGCGTTCCTGCTCAACAAAGGGCTGCGCCAGATCATCATTACGCTCGGCTTAAACGGATCGCTCTACGCGAATGGAAGCGGGACGACGCACGTTCCGGCATTTGAGGTTGCGGCGGTTGATTCCACTGGTGCGGGCGACGCATTTATCGGCAGCCTCGCCTGTTTTCTGGCGGAAGGCCAAGGCGAGGTGGACGCCATTCGCCGCGCAAACCTATATGCAGCTCTGTCCACGCTAGGCATCGGTACGCAAAAATCATTCGTCAGTCGCGACCGTTTTGACACTGAGTGGGCACGGCGAACTTAGAGGCGTCTAACACCGCTTCCGCAAGGTCCAGCGAATCCACAGACCGAGCAAAATGGCCGCGATCAGGGCGAGAACCGCAAACGTAGTGTAGCGATGCACAAGTGCGATCGCCAGCTGCCAGTTATCACCGACGATGTACCCGACGGCCAGAAAGGTCGCCACCCAGATCGCTGCCCCGGCATAGGCAAACAAGGCGAAGATGCGATAGTCCAGTCGTGACATGCCGGCAACTAACGCGGTGAAGTGCCGCACGCCGGGAATGAAGTATCCGAACGTCAGTAACCATTCGCCGGTTCGGCCATACCAGGTCCGAACGCGGTCGAGGTGAGCCGCGGTAATACCTACATAACGCCCATAACGAAACAGAATTGGCTGGCCGACAAAGCGGCCCATGCCATAGCTCAGCGAAATACCTGAGATGCTTCCCCCCAGACTGAAGGCAAATGACAGCAGAGGATTTAAGCGCCCCTTCGAAATGAGGTACCCGGAAAACATCAGCAGCGTTTCGTCCGGAATAGGAAGGCCTGCAATGCCGAACATCAACAGCGCAAACAGTCCAAAGTACCCGTAGCGCACAATCCAGTCGAGGACGATCTCCATTTCGCAGGAAATGTGAGGATAGCAGCCGGCCAGCATCTCAGCGCCGTTATCGAAGGTGATCGTCGCCAGAAAGATGGGAACGAGCCGATCCTGTCCCGACGGGAGTCCATGGCTCGGATGACCGGTGACTTGAAGAACGAAGCGCCCCGTTCCGCCGTTCACGCAGAAGAACATCCGGCAGGCGGCCGCTTCACCGGCATTCCGCAGAGCCCAAAAGGCAGTGAGGAGAACCTCACATTCCGCGCTTACGCTTCCTGCTCCTACATGTGTTGCTAAGGCTCCCAGAACACTTGCACAAGCCTGTCTCCGGGTTGTACAGAAGCAAACGTTCGCAGTATCGCTATGATTCCGGTACGAGGACAGAACAACTCCTCCAGGACATCCCCGTCAAGGCCGCGGATAGAGCCCAGTGAAGCACCTTGTTCAACTGTCTGACCTGGCTGTGCTCGAGACCGAAAGAGGCCGGCGCGATTGGCGAAAACATCAGAGTGATCCACGATGCTGGGACGCGGTTGGGACAAAGGTACACCGGGAAACGACTGCGGGAGAACTCCCCAGTAGTTTAGAAATCCGAGCACCAGCCTGCGCGAGTCATACTGCCCCTTCTGGCTGATGATGCCCATTCCGCCAACCTCGGTTTCCACGGCTGAAATCCCAAGAGCGAGGGCGGCATCTCCCAACACTCCGGCGGGCCATTTATAAGGGTGGAAGTAAGTCATGCCGGTTGCGAGTGCCGCTTCGCGGCTTATTCGTCCAGCCTCGGATGCTTCGTCCGGGTATTCAGCGTATGCGAGGAGATTCGCCTCTTTACTCCAGCCGTGAAGCGAAAGCAGACACTGATTTCCCTTCACAAACTCCTCAAATAGCAGGTGAGCCAGTCTGCTTGTGACACTCCCGGACGCATCACCGGGGAATGCGCGATTTAAGTCGCCGAAGTCCGAGGGAGCCCTTCTGGCGCCCGCGTGAAAAGCGAGAGGATTTGCTACCGGGACGATGGTGATAGTGCCTGAAACCGCCTGCGGATCAAGCTCCGATGCAAGATCATGAAGCGCCGCCACGCCTTCGTACTCATCACCATGAACGCCGGCGATCAGCAGCAGACGCGGCTCCCGGACTTTCCCCACAATCACCTGAAAGGGCAGTTCGACGCAAACGCCGCTAGAGTACTCCTCCAATGGGATCCGAAGGCCTGTGCGTTTTTGCAGGGGGAGCGTGTCGCGATTCCAAAGTGTCGGCATGTCAGGAAGCTAGAGGCTGTAAGTCGCGCGGGCTATTCGAAAGCAGCTCATAACCGTCTTCGGTTACCAGGATATTTTCTTCTACATGAAACGTTCCGTAAGAAGTTGCAATGCCTGGTTCGATCGTGATGGCCATACCGGATTCAAAGTGGGTGTGGTCGCTGATGCTGACGTGAGGAGGCTCCGTCATATTGAGTCCCAGACCATGTCCGACCCTGGCCGCCAGCGCGGTAATTGAGGACGTTACCGGCAACGTCAATTCAGCAAGTTCTTTCGCGCAAAAGAGAGCGACAGAAGACGCTTTTACTCCGGGACGAATCATTCTTGCAGCCTCCCACGTGATTGCGTGTATCGCTTCCTGCGCGAAGTTCTGTTCTGCCGAAGGTTGACCGACCACGGCCGCGCGGGAAAAATCCGACCAGTAGCCGCGCACAGTGCATCCGGCGTCCATCCACACGAAATCGCCTTGCTGCAACGCGCGTTGTTCGGGAGGTTTGGTGACAAGGTCGTAATTTCCCGCTCCGGAAGTAATTGCCAGGAAAGTGTCTCCCATGCTCAAGCTCAACTTCTGGTGCATCATGCGAAAGATGTCCAGCTCGGTCATCCCCTGGCGAGCTCGGCGGAAAGTCGAGGAGTACGCTTCGCCCGTCAACCGGCAAGCGTGCCGCAAAGCTTCCACTTCGGCGGGCGTCTTGATCATGCGCAATCGCCAGAGTATGTCCGCGGCATCGCAAATGACTGTACTCGCGAGCCCGCGCTGCAGCCGGCGGAATTCAAGGTGCGATATATCCAGCGTCTGTTCCGATCCGAGTTCCATTCCGATAGTGGCTGGGAGCAGCGATTTGTCCGAGAAGGCTTGCCGAATCAGATCGACAGGCGCCCGAGAGAGTTCGCTGTATGTGCGTACGTCGGAGATCCACGAGTATTTTGCTGCCTCTGCCTGATGACCAGTGTGAGTAAAAAACACCGGTTCGCCCGAAATTGGAAGCAGTACGAAAAAGGGTCTTGGAACACTACAGGACGGGGAGGGATAGCCGGTGAAGTAGCGGAGGTTCGCCCCGGTCCCGAGCAGGACAGCTTGCATTCCTTTTTCGCGCATGAGCCTGCGCAGACTTTCCAGACGCCGTTCATACTCGATAACGGGAAACTCACACTCCAATTCGCAACTCCTCCTACAACGTGTCGTAGATGAATGGAAAGAGGGCTTCGGTGTAGCCGCCGGCCGCCATTTCGCCGCCGTCTACCACGACGGTTGAACCAGTCACAAAGCGGCTGGCAGGAGACACCAGGTAGATAAGCGTGCCGACAATCTCTTCGGGTTCCGCTCCCCTTCCGAGCGGGATCTTGGCGTTAATCGGTCTCATATATTCCTCAGAACGAAGCAGGCCCGCATTCATGGGCGTGCGGAAGAAGCCAGGAGCGATTGCATTCACGCGAATTTTGTACTTGGCCCATTCGACCGCCATGGTGCGAGTCAGTTGGAGAACGGCGCCTTTGCTGGCAGTGTAAGAAAGGGCGGTTGGATGTCCGAGGAATGAGAGCACGGAGGCGATGTTGACAATTGAACCGCCTTCAGATTGCTCTTTCATCTGACGCACGGCTTCCAGAGCGCAAAAAAGAACACCTTTGGCGTTTACAGCGATGACCTTGTCGAACCCCTCCTCGGTTTCGTCTTCCGCCCTGGCGCCGCCACCGATGGCCGCATTTGCGACCATAATGTCGAGCGCGCCGAAACGGTTGACCGCTTCGTCCACTAACCCCCGAACTTCTTCACGTTTCGAGACATCCACCTGGCGAACAAAAGTGCCCGGTGGCACAGACTGCGTCTGCTCTATGTCGGCCCCGATCACTCTCACGCCCGCGGCGGCTAAGCCGTTCATCATCGCGTAACCTAATCCACCGGCGCAGCCCGTAACGATCGCGACCTTACCCGTAATATCGAATAAGCCTTCGCTTCGGCTCAACATATTCCCCTCGCTGCCGCTATGCGTTGACTCAGCATGATTCGGCTCAGCAGGATCGACTCACCGCGCCAACAATTTGCCGAGCTCAGTCAGTCCGGTCGCCGCATAGATAGGCGTCTTCTCGACCGCCAAAGAGCGGCTCAATTCTCCGGTTTCCCGGAATCCGGACCCGCACACCAATGCGACCACTGTTGCGGCCTCTGCCAGCACGCCATCTCGAATCAGATTGTTAAGCGCGACCTGGGAGACAGCAGCAGAAATTTCGGCGTAGATACCCTCCTCCGCGCCCAGTATCCGCTGGCCAAGAAGCGCCTCCTCATCGGACACGTGAACAAAATGCCCGCCGGACTGCCGGACTGCGGCAATCGCCCCAATGCCGTCAGGAGGAAGAGCCATTGCAAGCTTCGCCTGTCCGGTAGCCGGAACTTCAAAATCTGCCAATTCCCGCAGATCGTCGATTGTCGCCGCGCCTCGTTCCAGTCCCAGTTCCAGCAGCCGGTAACCCTCCGGCAGCACTCCAATCATGCGCGGGAGACACTGGGTTAGGCCCCGTTCTTTTAAATCACAAAATCCTCGCCAGATACCAGCCAGGGTGCCCCCTCCGCCGACCGGTACGATCACATAATCGGGCACACAATCCAAGTCTTCGAAGATTTCGTAACTGATCGTCTTCGTTCCTTCCGACTCATATGGATTTGCTCTTCGGTAGGTGGTGGTTTCGTAGATTCCAAGCGAACGGCAGGCATCGTGCACCCACGTCAGGGCATCCGAAGCGCTGCCCTGATACTCGAGAATCGTCGAACCGTAGATCATTAGAGGCAGCAGGCGGCTATCGGGTGCACCTGCGGGAGTCAATGTGAAATTTCGGATTCCGGCGCGCGCCGCATAAGCCGCCGACGAGAGCGCCGCGCTGCCGTCCGAATACAACATGCAGGTATCGAAGCCGAACTCCACCGCCTTCGTCAGGCCGATCGAGAGTGCCCGATCCTTATGCGATCCGGTGGGGTTCACCGTCTCGTTCTTGAAGAACACGCTGCGATTCCCGTACCGCACCGATCTTACAAGCGGTGTGTCTCCCTCGCCGAGACTGACGATGGCCAAGTCGTCGCGCAAGGGAAGAAGCCGGCTGTATCTCCACATGGAACCAACCGCGGCCGTCTTAGGCAATCCGCTCCCACTGGGGTATTCGAAAACAATCTCTCCATTGCAGTTGGGACACTCGGTCCAGTAGGCGTCCGGCGTTAAATGAAGCTGGCATTGGGAACACCGCACGTGGAACCCGGATTGTCCGTCGAGCGGAAGCGATCTGCCGGAGTCTTCTTGGATCTCATACATGGAATGTAACTTCAGTTTTTCCGGAGAGGGCGCCGTGCAAGTCGAACCTGGACTTTACTGGCAGAAGGCCTTGTCGCATCCAATCTGCTTGCGGGCCTCCGTAATGCGGATGGTGCCCACCTTATAGCGCTTCAGCGAATCCGCTCCCTCGATTGCGAGATTCATTTCGGGTTGGCCTGCGCCATCCACAAACGCCAGCCGCACTTCATAGACCGACGGCGCCAGGTCTTTCGGCAGGTGAAACACGCTGGTCACCTTGTAAACTTCGCCGGCAACCCAGGAGGACGCGTCAATGCTGGAATCCGGTTCGCTGAACTTTTCCTGACCGGATGAATCGGTCAAATAAAGCTTGAGTGCCTGGCGAATGGGGAGCCGGCCTACGTTGCGGTTCACCCATTCCTGCTTCAGCATCAGCAGGTCGCCCGCCGGGAGTTCCGGCTTCCAACTGAGAGAGAGTGGAACAAACCGGTAGCCGAGACCGCCGCTTCGTAGACCTCTTTCGAAGTTCGCCCGGTCCTCTCGCGTCGCACGGCCGTAAGTTGTCGATCTTATGTAGTAGTGAGCGAGATTAGCGTGATATTCGAGCATAAGATCGAGATTTTCGTCCAGCGTTCCATGCGTGCCCTGATCTTTCAGCTCCAGGTAATCCCAATTGTCTTCCGCAATGATAGGGGACTGTTTCCAATATTTCTCTTCCAGCTGACGATCCCACCCTCCTATGCCGTCCATGAAGCCTGTCCAGATCAGGCCAAAGCGATGATCCAACGCGACATCCAGGGCCTTTGTATAAATCGCTTCGTCGAGCGATTTCAATCTGGCCTTATCCCAATCTGCGCCCGCAAACTCAAAAAGTTGGATGTTGTGAAACGTGTTGATATAAAGTTCCATGATCTGCGCCAGAAGATCATGTTTGGCTTTGTCGCTGGGAAACGGATAGTGAGAATACCAGGTGGCCCAGTCCGCCCAGTGGCCGTAACCCATTACTTGCAAATAACTGACGGGTGTTCCTGGAACATCATAGCGTTGCGCGAAGGCCGTGAGTAACTTCTTCAGCGCCGGCAGATAGACACGCGGATAGGACGGATCCATGTAATCGGGCTCTCGCTTGGGTGCTCCGGCATTCCCTTTATAAG
>CBAAAA010000024.1:0-19638 GCA_964658695.1 uncultured Solirubrobacteraceae bacterium
GTTGTCCTTGTCGCCGTTCATTGCCGGATCGGAGTAAATGATGGTTTTGGTGCTGAGCACATCGATGGCAAACACCAGTGTCGAGCCGGCTGCTACATGCCCGAAATCGACCGATTCCCCGAACGTCGACTTGTGATCGTCCAGACTCCAGCCGCCCAGCTGCTGGCCGTTCACAAAAAGTCCCAACTGCTCGTCGTATCCGGCATTGCTGCCGTAAAAGTAAGCCGTGACGTCGCTAGAGGTTGTGGCCACAAAGCTCTGAGTCGGGGCGATCTTACCCGGATTTGGATAAGGGATAGTGGTGGCCGTAAGGCTGACGCAGGCTGCAAGCGTAACAGCCAGGCCCATGAAGATCTTTCGCATAATTTAAGTTGTTCACTCCTAATGCAAGCGTTAAGCAGATGCCAAACGCGATTGCTGCTAGATGGTGTGCGTAGCACCGGATTTTTCTTGATCTGATTGCGGTAGTAGGCTGGGTGGGAGAACAAGCTACAATAGAGGGGTATTTGTCCCGGAAGGTGGTGAGTTGATTTGGCAGAAGTCCATCTGCAGGATGGTGAGACTCTGGAAAGCGCGCTTCGTCGCTTTAAACGTAAGGTTCAACAGGAAGATATCGTTAAGGAAATCAAGCGGCATTCCTTCTACCTGAAACCAGGGGAAAAGCGTCGCACTAAGGAAGCCCTCGCCCGTAAGCGCAACCGCAAGAAGCGCACCCGTGATTTTGAGTAAGCTCACCCTTCGAGTGATCAGATGAACGCCCGCCGCTGAAAATCAGTTGGCGGGCGTTTTGCTTTTTCGCGGGAGAATAGCCCATTCCAAGCGCGTCCTCCCTGTTGCCGCCCGCCCATCCTTCTCGGGCCGCCATCGGGCTTCCGCCAACGCGCCAACATTTCGCTCCCGATTTGGCGTTACGATGTCATGAATGACGAACATCAATGGTAAGGCGTACGCTCTGAACGCAATTACGCCCATGAAGCCATGGAAGACGCCGCTCTTAAAGCTCTTCTTTTTCATCCTAGGCAAAGTAAAACCGCTTCAGAGCGACCTCAAGAATCTTTCCTTCATCCACTTCGCCCGCTGGGTCTGTATCAGCCGGCACGGATTTCCGCGTCTTTCTGAAAGCCAGCCGCCTGAAGCGCTGAAGTATGACTACCTGCTCTTCTTCAGTAACTTCAACGGCACCTGGAACCAGTACATCGACGCCTTCTCCAGCGTTCTCTCCAAAGGGTTGGATCTGATCTGGCGTTGGAGCGAGAAGTATCCCGGCGCCCGGCCTGTCACGGCTTTCAAGCGATACATCTCTCTTGTGCAGTTCGATACCGATTACTACTACAACGTCTATCCGAACTCTGCGACCAATGATGTGAAGGCCGCGCTTCGGGTAAGCGACGCCCTGGCAAAGTTTTCGCAAAGCAGCCAGGCTCTTTCGGAAATTGAATTTGAAAGAGCCTGGCTTGAATTCCGGATCACAGTCTCTCCTGACCTGGGCTCAACCGGAATCGCACCCGTAGGCATATAGCGCGGCGGCCAAAAATGTCCAACCTTAGCGGCAACACGTACGGACTTACCATTCTGTCTCCGATCCTTGAAGACAACCACCTCGACATCTGTCATTCCATGGAACTTCGCTGGTACTTGAGTCAGCTACCGCGGGACTGTCGCAGCCCTTTCGCCCAATTATCCAGTACCTATCTTGCTCGCCTGGTGGTATTGGACGACGTCGTCTATGTCGGGCATCCCGCCTGTGAAGATCACTTGAAATCGAGGTACCTCGTGTTCGAGACAAGCTTCGATGGGGACCTCGATACGTACCTCGAAGGCATGGCAACGAAGACGAAAGAGTTCGTCGATGCCGTCTGGCAGCATTGCGTCGGCTATCCCGGAACAGCGGACATGGCGGCGTTCATCGCCTACATGAAAAGATGCCAGATCGACACCACCTTCTTTTTCGCTGATGTAAATGACCGGACTGTCGAGTCCACACTCGAAGCGTTAAAGAGACAAGCCGCGCTGGCGCATTTCATCGAGAAACACCAGGGCCGCAGAGGCGCAGACCTGCAGAAAGAATTTGGAGCATTTCTCCAACGGCTGGGCGCCACGCCTCCCCTTCCTCGCGGCGGGGCAGTGACCAGGAACATCCCTCAGGAGACCCGCCGGCATGAATAAGATCGACGTATCGGATATCCAGGGCTTTGCGCTTAGAGGCTACAACTTTCCTCATGCGCGTTACCTCCTGCTCGAATTAGGCGAGCCCGAGGCAGCCCGGGCGTTGCTCTACAAGCTGTTAAAAGTCATCACTACCGGGGAGCGTTGGGATATTAATCAGAAGCCTGTGAGCACCGTGAACATAGCGTTCACCCATCCAGGTCTGGTTCAATTAGCGCTACCGCTCGCCAGCCTGCTGAGCTTTCCGCTTGAGTTCCAGCAAGGGATGCAAGCCCGCAGCGACATCCTCGGCGACTCCGGGAAGAACGCCCCCAGTGAATGGGATCCGATCTGGCGCGAGGGTCGCGTCCACGCCTGGCTGGCCGTCAATGCCCGCACCGCCGAGGCACTGGCAAAGTCGTGCAACGACCTGCTAGGCCTGCTGGATGAGACCGGAGGCGCTCGACTGCTGCAAGCGCAGGATGCATGCGCCATCTCTGTCAACGGAGAGTTCACCACCGGAGAGCATTTCGGCTATACCGACGGTTTCGGCAACCCCGATTTTGCGGGCGCTCAGCGGGAATGTACTCCGGGTCAAGGCAAGCTCAACAAACGCGGGGACTGGGAAGCGCTGGCCACCGGAGAATTTCTTTTGGGCTATGCGGACGAAGCCGGGGAACTGCCAGTGGCCCCCATTCCCCACCTCCTCGCCCGCAACGGTACTTTCATGGTCTACCGCAAGCTCCACCAGAACGTGGCCACATTCCGCTCCTATCTCGAAAGGAACGGGCAGCAGTACGCCGGCGGCAAGGAAAAGCTGGCCGCAAAGTTCGTAGGGCGCTGGCGGGACGGCACCCCCCTTGAGTTGTCCCCGGACCAGCCCAATCCAGCCATCGTCAAAGACAATCAGCAGAACACCAACTTTACTTACGGCTCTGACCTGAACGGCACTCGCTGTCCAATCGGTGCGCACATCCGGCGCACTCATCCCCGCGACGCGTTCGGCTTCAACGGTGGCCTGGTGAACCGCCGTCGCATCATGCGCCGAGGACTGACGTATGGAAAATTCGTCCCGGAAGGGCAGCCGGTTTCAGACAGCGACGAGCGAGGCATCATCTTCATGGCCCTCAATGCGAGCATCGTGCGCCAGTTCGAATTCGTTCAGCAGCAATGGATCGAATACGGCAATGACGCACACCAGGGCAATGATAAAGATG
Source organism: uncultured Solirubrobacteraceae bacterium (assembly GCA_964658695.1). GTDB lineage: Bacteria > Acidobacteriota > Terriglobia > Bryobacterales > Bryobacteraceae > Bog-105. The sequence goes on from CBAAAA010000024.1 coordinate 3,363, forward strand.
TACTGCTTGGGAATCACGATGGGAAGGGCAAGTACGTCATTCAGGGCACCGCTGATCCATCCAATCCTCCGTTTATCTGCGGCGGTCTGCCGAACTTCGTTGAGTTACGTGGCGGAGACTATTTCTTCCTGCCAAGTCTGACCGGACTCGCCATGATGGCAACTAACTCAGTGGATCCACGCTGAAGAAGTTCGCGGGAAGTCTCCCGGACAGGCATACAGAATCGGCAACTATGACTGCCGGGGCAACTCACGATGGAGTTTTATCCGGCTCTCCCAACTGCGCCCAACGAAACATCTCGGGATATATCAACAGAAGTCAGATGCAAAAAAAGGGCCGGGCACAAAGGCCCGGCCACTCACACTGATGATTTTACGAAGAGCTTAGTCGCCCATTGCTCCGACTTCTTCCCGCTTTTCCGCAGTCGAAGGAGGGAGCGGCGCAGGCTTGGGAGAATTTGTCGAAGCGAGCAGCCCGTCGAGCGGAACAAAGCCTTCCACCTTCTTCTCGCCGAGCACATGCTCACGATACAGGCGCATCATCTTCTCTTCTTCGAACTTCTTTTTCAATGCTTCATCGCGGGCCCGTGTCTTCTCTTCACGAGCAGTTTTTGCAATGCCTTTATCATCCAGATCATGCTGGCGTCCGGCCCTGACATGCTCTTCATTCAGCACCAGATGATGATCCTTGGTCGCCAGCGGCACGGCCTTGTTCCCAGCGAAAATCTCGTGACGTCCCTTGTCCTCGTACCACTTGGTCAGGGTAGCCGTCATGTGCATCTTCTCAATGATGTTTCTCCAACCCACACCAGTGTTGTAAGCACAGAACGAGATCTCGCCTTCCTGCGTCGCATATGGAATAATGCACTGTTCCGTACGGCGGAAGTCGTAGTTGAACAAATCCTGGAACCACATGCCGGCGATGAACAGGAAATTCCAGCGATCATTGCGGCGCTTGGAAATGTCTTCCATGGTGCGGTCGCCCGTCACCTTGCCATACCCGCCGGTGCGCGCCTTCTTGCTCATGCCAAAGCACTTGTCAAACTTAGCGACCAGATCCCCCAGCTTGAAGTGCTTGGGAGCGGCAAACGGATCATAGTTGCGGAGCAGAGCCAGTGTCACACCCGCGACCGACAGGAAGCGGCCGCGAGCCGCATCGTTGATCCGGGCAATATCCTTGGCAAGCTGATCCGCGTGCAGAAACGCAGTCACAGGAACGTACTCCTGCGTTTCCTTGTCGCACATGATGGCCATACCGATGCCGCAATTCGGATGGCAGCCGCAGCTTAACTGCCCCCAGTCCGCAGCCGGCCCGTGAACCAGGTCGGCGAAGTCGGAAAAGGTGCTCATGAAGCTGATCGGGAACCAGTCGCGAATCGGAACGCCGATCCCGGTCTGATCCTTCACGTCATGCGCCAGGTGCGAAAGCGTGTAGCGCTGCGCCTGTCGCCTGTCTTCGGTCACCGCCTCGTCACGCCCGGTGAACGAAACCGGCTGGAACGAAAGGAACGGAATCTTCTTCGGATTATCGAGCGCGAACTTCACCACACGCCCAACTTGCTCATTGTTAATGCCGTTGATGATGGTGATCACCGGCACAATATCCACACCGTTGCTCCACAGATTCTCAATGGCCTGCAGCTTTACATCGAACAGATTGCCAACCGCGCGATGCGAATTGGCTGCGTTTCCGATTCCGTCGAATTGCAGGTACGCGTAGCGAAGACCGGCCTCAGCAGCCTGCTTACAGAAGTCGGGCCGCTTGGCAAATTCGATGCCGTTAGTTGCCGCCTGTACGCTGTTGTAACCCACTTTGCGGGCATAGCGAACCGCGTCCAGGAAATACGGACTCAGCGTCGGCTCGCCGCCGGAGAACTGTACGGACATCTGGCGTCGCGGCTTAATCGAGATCGCGTTATCCAGCAGCGTCTTGATGTCGTCCCAAGTCAACTCATGCACGAAGCCGACCTGATTGGCATCCATGAAGCACGGGTCGCACATCATATTACAGCGGTTGGTCAGATCGATCGTCAGGACCGAACCGCGCCCGTGGGTAATGGTGCTGGTGCCGTGGTTATGCAGCTTCTCGTCGGCATGCGCGCGGATATCACGTCCCGGGAATACGTCCTCAAGATGTTTCGAGAATGCCGGGTCAATCGACATCAAGTCTTCAAACTTGCCATGGATCGGGCACTCCTTGACCATGAGGATCCTGCCGTCACGCTCGATGATGTGGGCCTTGATTTCGCCCACCGGCTGGTTCATCAGAATCTTGTAGTCAACTTCGCCGTCCACGATTCGCTGCCGGATCTCGGGGATGCACTTCGGGCACAAAGAATCTGTCTCGCGCGGCCATCCCAGTGGCGGCTTCGATTTCTCGTAACTCTTGAGAAGCGGCTTTTCAGACCACTTCGGAGTGAACGAGGGGTTCTGGCTGATCTGGTTCAGCCGGTCAAAGATATTCCAGGCAGCGTTGGCGCCGACCGCAACTGCTTTCTCAAAATACTTAATGGGTTTGTGCATTGGTCGCTAACCTTGAGACGTCCTTCCGAGGCATCCGCGTGACTAGGCTCAGTATAAGAGGGGTGGTAAAGCATTAAAAACGGAAGGCTGTGAACAGTGTCGATTCGGGGTTGTATGGCTGTTAAGCGCACTGAACAGAAGCAGCTGATTCAGCCAACTCCCTTCGCTTTCAGCAACTTAAGCCTACTCGGTGCTTTACCAGGCCCTGCTACCACGCATGATAAAAGCCATCCCGCCCAATGACATCCACCGGGACCCGGAACATAGATGTCAGGCGTTCGGAAGTCAGCACCAACTCTTTTGGCCCATCAGCAAAGACCCGCCCGTCCTTAATCAGGACCACCCGGTCGATCTCCGGAATGATGTCGTCCAAATGATGCGTCACCAGCACCAGGCCGACACCTTCCTGAGCCAAAAGCCGCATAAACCGTCGGACCTCGTGCAGAGCGGTGAGATCCAGACTGGTAGTTGGCTCATCCAGCAGCAGCGTCTCGGGGTTATGGATGAGCGCCCGAGCAATCAGCAGCCGCCGCGCTTCCCCGGAAGACAGTTCATCCAGCCACCGGTTCGCCAGATGCTCCACTTCGAGACGCACCATCGCGTACTCAACCGCTTCTTCCATTGCCGGCTGGATTTCGTGATTCGGCCACACCCCGATGGAACCGAAGAAGCCCGACAGCACAAGTTCGCGTCCGGTAATATCTCGCGTGCACTGCGCCATCAGATCGTTGCTGACCAGCCCGATATGCGACCGCAACTGGAAGATATTCCAGCTTGTCTGCCCCATAATGTCCAGCCGTGTCTCCGGCCGCAGTAGCGGATAACACTCGCGAGTGATGGTCTTGATAAACGTGGACTTCCCACTGCCGTTAGGCCCAAGCACGGCAACGTGCTCGCCAGCGTTTACCTGCAGAGTGAAATTGTCTAAAGCCAGACGCTCTCCGCGGCGTACGGAGACATTCGTGAAGTGGATCAACGGCGAAGCAGTCAAAATGAAACCTGAGGGTAGCATTGGCAGTCACTTCCGAACAGGTCACGCAACTCGCGGCTGAGTGTGGCTTCGAACTCGCCGGAATCACCGCTGCCATGCCCTCCGAAGATTTCGTCCGCTTCGAAGCTTGGCGTCAAAACGGATTAGCCGGAGAGATGACCTACCTCACGGACCGCCGGGGCAACCTGCGGGGCGATCCGCGCCATCTACTCCCCGAAGCGCAAACCATTCTCTGTGTCGGCAAGCTCTACAACACACCGGCCAAGCGGCAAACCGATTCCCCGGACTGCGGCCGCATTTCCCGTTATGCCTGGGGCGAGGGCGATTATCACGACGTTTTGCGCGAGGGTCTAAACCGCCTCGCCGCCCGCATCGCAGAGACGCACGGGGAGCCGTTTGCCTGGCGCGCCTGCGTGGACACCGCGCCGCTCCTGGAGCGCTCTTACGCCCACGCCGCCGGCCTCGGCTGGATCGGCAAGAACACCTGCCTGATCAACCAGGAGAGCGGTTCCTGGTTCTTTTTGGGAGAAATGCTCCTCTCTTTACCGATCGAACCCAATTCTCCCGCTGCGTTTCGCTGCGGCACCTGTACGCGCTGCATCGAGGCCTGCCCCACCGCCGCCATCGTCCCAGGGCCAGAACTTCCCGGGCCCGAACGGGGTGGCTGGTCGGTAGATTCGAATCTCTGCATTTCCTATCTCACAATCGAGAAGCGAGGGCCGATCGAACCCGAAGTGGCCGGAGCCATCGGAAACCATCTGTTCGGCTGCGACATCTGTCAGGACGTCTGTCCATGGAACCGCCGCGCCCCCTTTACCGCCGAAGAAAGATTCGCGGACCAGCGTGGCGCTAGCACACTCGCCGACTTGTCTGATCTCACCCCTGACGAGTTCCGGGACACTTTCCGCCGCTCTCCCGTCTGGAGAACCAAATACGAGGGATTCCTCAGAAACGTTGCCATCGCCCTCGGCAACAGCAGCAGTCAATCCGGCCGCGCTCCACTCGAAAAGCTGGCTGCTCACCCCAGCGCAGTCGTAGCCAGCGCAGCTGAACAAGGCCTAGCCAGGCTCGACCAGAAAACCGCGACCTAAACCCCCTTCGGGTGCCGGGAAATGGGATACTACCCGTCAGGAGAAAGCCAATCCGTGTTGAGGAAGGGCTTATACATTGCATCAATCGCCTTGTGCGTTGGCGAGCCCTGCCTTCCCGCAGCGCCGGAATCCGCTCGCGACTCCGAAAACAAGCAGATCCGGATCTCGTTGGAGCGTTATCTCCACGCTCAACCTCCACCCGCCACTGACGTTATCTGGAATGAGGAGACCGTTCCAGTTCTCGAGATACAAAGCATTCAGCACCCATCCCGGAACCTGCGCCTCGTGCAGGGTTGTTTGTTTCAGCCCAGCCTGCTCTACCCGGGAGTGCGTTTTCTTACAATTCTTGAGAAGACGTCTCGTGGTTGGCGACCGATCTCCTTCGAATCCTCTCCAGAATTTTGCAGGCCTGAAGTTGAAACGACTCCGTCGCCGCAGTGAAGGAAAAAGCTCGCCGCGCATCCAAATCAACGGTCGGCTCTCCCGCTTGCTGCTCCCTCGATCTTCCGGCCCGCGCAAACCTGCCTGCAACCTTCCTGCTTAGCACCAAAGCCTTCCGGCAGCTTTGCAGGTTTAGGACGTTACTTTTTTTTACGCTAAACTATCGTCCTAGTGATGCCCGAATCAACTCCCCAGTCGCCCGCTACGTCCAAGCCAGAGTTCTACCAGCAGATCTGTGCACAGCTCCAGGAACTCCTGAAAGCTGAGTCCAACTTCATTGCCAACGCGTCCAACACGGCGGCCTTGCTTTTTCATTCTTTACCGGACGTAAATTGGGTGGGATTCTATCTGGCGGAGGGTGAAGAACTGATTCTCGGCCCTTTCCAGGGTAAGACAGCTTGCACCCGCATCCACTTCGGGCAGGGCGTCTGCGGCTCCGTGGCACGAACGGGGGAGTCTATCATTGTTCCCGATGTCAGCCAGTTTGCTGGACACATCGTGTGCGATACAGCCTCGCGTTCCGAACTGGCTGCCCCTCTCTGGAACTGGGGAAAATTCATCGGTGTCCTTGACATCGACAGCCCTTCCCTCAACCGCTTCGATGAGGACGATCAGGAAGGCATTGAATCCGCCATCGCCATCTTCCTGAGTGCGCAGCCGACCGGTCCGCTACCGGACCTCACGGGCAACGCCATCACAAGCTAGCTTTTCTGAACACCGGATACATTTGCGGGTAAGCCACCTTCATCTCACTGGCTAGTTCGCAGGCTGAACCAATCTGGATCAGCTCGCCCTTGCCGATGCCGGGGCAGGTTTTGCCGGCGTCGTCCCACTCGGCTGCCTGTTCCACTAACTCCGGCCAGAAAGGGTACAGGCGGCACTGCGTGGGCTTCGCCGGATGAATAGAGCAGCCACCATCCTTAAGAAAGTGGCATTGAGCATCCAGTGGCTTCCGCAGTCGAATCACATGCCGGTAGCGAATGATGTACCGCTCTTCAAACTCCGCCTGCGTCAGATCGAGGAATGCGGCGGCTCGCCTGACATCGTCGTCCGAGAGGTAAACAAAGCCTTTCACCTCGCAGCATCGGGTGCAGCCCTTCTGACAGGCGAACCGCAACGATCTCATTCCCTACAGCATTTCATGTTTTCGACTAAAACGTAAGGTGCAAATCGCGTCTGACGGTCCCGGGCTATAATCGCTTGCTATACCAGGATGCGTGGAGAATTACTCACAATCATCGGCGGGGCTGGCGTGTTCTTGCTGGCTGCGATTGTGCTGCGCGTCTTGCGGAACGGGCTGGCGCGCCAATTCCCATGGTTCACGGCCTACACGGCTTTCGTACTGTTGAGTTCCACGTTCGGGATCTGGGTGTATCGCAAGGAGCCCGATTTCTACAACGCATTTTATTGGTTATCTGAAGTCTGCTCGCTCCTGCTCGGAATAGCGGTTTCGTTTGAGATTGTAGGCAGCGTCTTTGCGCTGTATGAAGGCATACGGCGAATGGCGACATTGCTGTTGCAAGCGCTGCTGCTGCCTGCGGCCGTTCGCGCCGCCTTCGTTTACAACGGCTCCGTAACGCGACTCTGGCTTGCGCTGGAGCGGGATGTGAGATTGATACAGGCGCTGATCCTGATCGCGATCTGCCTGCTGTCGGTTTATTACTCGATTGAACTCAACCGGAACCAGAAGGGAATCTTGGGCGGATACAGCCTCTTCATTTCTTTCTCAGTCATAAATCTCGCGTTTCGATTGCAAATCGGGGCATGGTTCCATCAAATCTGGGATTTTCTGCAGCCGGGGCAGTATATTCTGTGTGAGGCGATCTGGTGCGCGAGTTTGTGGTGGCGTGCGCCGCAGGTTGCGCGCTCGTACGACGCGGAGGACGCCGACGATCCGGCTGGCGATCTGGATTTGCGGCTGCGCCGGTTGCGCAGGGAGACGAGTTTGGGAGAGATAACATGATGATCGCGGCGATCGCGGCCGGGCTTGTGCTGTTGCTGGCGATCTGGACTTTAGTGCCTTCGCAATCCGACAAAATCCGATTACTCCAGGACCCGTCGGCACGCCTGCTGCCGGCACCGGAAGTGATGGCGGCGGTTTTCGACGAACGCGACCACGCGTTTATCGTCAAGGAAAACTCTAAGGAACTGCTCTCGCTCCTTGAAACACAGCGGCGAGCGATCGCCCGGCTGTGGCTTGGTTCCATCCGCCATGAGGCGCTTGCGGCGCTGCGCGAATACCGGCTCAGTATCCGGCACAAGGCGCACGTGAAGGCATCCGGCGAATTGAGTGTGTTGTGGCGAGCGGCCACTTTCTTTCTTCTTTACGGCTTCGTCGCGCTGAATGTCGAACTGGTGAGTGTCTTCCGGCTCCGTTATTTAGTGAAGACGCTCGGCTCGCTGGTGGAACCGCTTCTGGCATACACCCCCGCGGGGGCGAGTGTTGCGAGTTGACGGCGGTTGCGAGCACATTGCAGCTTGAAGAACCCATCGCCGCGGCAGTGGAAGATCTGGAGCAGCGTACGCTTGCGTCGATTCCTGGTGTGATCGCACGGCTGGTGTATCTGGGTTCGCTGCGCGACTTCAACAGCGGAGACTATCAGCACGAAGGTTTCGTATATCGCCACGGCCGGGTAGCGGCGGCCGCGGCGCTGACGATCTGTCATCGCCAGGTCTTCCAAGATGTGCTGTTGCTGCCAATGGCGGATTTGACGCGCGAGATCGAGACGTATTTCCAGACCACGGAAAGTCCGGCGAAAACGATGATGGCCTGGCGGCGACTGAAGGCGTTTCAATTGTTAACTCCTGTTCCTTGCGATCCAGTTAGCGAGAACCTGTTCACATCGAAGGTGCAACTGGCTCTCGGCGTGTTGGTGGTTCGCGGCGTGTTTCCAGAGTAGGCGCCGCCTTTCAGAAACTCGCGGCAACGGCGTTCTTTATAAGCGTTTGCCGCAATAGTTGGCGCGTCTACCATTCTTCTCGCCGTTGACAGCCGCGATTCCTTCCTCCTTAACGACCGGGTTTTTCGATGGGCGGCGGAATGGGACCGTCACAGGGGGCAAACAACGCTAACAGCAATCCGATGAGTTCAATCATTGGCTCAGGCTCCTTGTTTTTTGGTGGCTTCGGCGTGCGCCGATACAAGGACTTTGCGGCTTCAAACGGATTTAGCGGGGCGATCCTGCAATTTGGTTTGAAAGGTAACCTTCGGCAGCGAAAGGGGGCGTGTGAAAAAGCGTTTTTGCGGGCTTTCCTGTGTTGTGCGAATGGAGCAGACCGGGGACGGAGCCAGGCAGGCGCGGGCGGAGTCTGGTTACAAAACGATCCAATTCCGACAATTCTCAGCAGCGTGGCGCAAGGTGACGCAAAATCGATCCACCGATGCGAATTGCATTTCACTCACCGGCCTCTCCCGGACATGTAAATCCGATGACAGCTCTGGCGCGCGGGCTGGCGCGGCGCGGGCACGACGTTTGTTTCTTGACCCTGGAGGACAATGTGCCGGTCTTCGAAGCGGCCGGCGTGGCGGCGGTCGGGTACCGGTCACGATTGTTTCCGGCGGGTGAGTTCAAACGACGCACACAGGCGCTGAGCCGAATGCAGGGCACAGAGGCAACGGAGGCGGCTGCTGACATAAACGGCAACCTTATCGAGGCGGTATTTGAGGCAGGCTTGCCAGTGTTGCGTGAGATGCGTCCGGATGCCTTCGTGACCGATTCGGTGTCGTCGGGATTCAACACCGTAGCTTCACATTTGGGTTTACCTTTTTTTCTAGTCTCCTGCGCGGTCCACTGCGACACGTCGGGCTACACACCACTGCCGGTCTACGACTGGCCTTATGAAACCGGGCCCGAAGCGCGGGCGCGTTATCGACAGGGGATCGCTGATTTCGCGCGAACGACCGGAGTGGTGGAAGCGGTCGCGATGCGGAAGCAACAGTGGGGACTACCGCCAGCGTTGAACCTGCATGCACGCGAACTCGCGCATTTAACGCAAGTGCCGCGGGAGTTTGACTTTCCCAGCGATCACTGGCCTAGGAATCTCCATCATTGCGGGCCATTGATCGATCCCACGGCACGGCGCGGTTCAATCGAGTTTCCATGGGAGCGGCTAACCGGCGAGCCGTTAGTCTACGCTTCGCTCGGAACGCTGCAGGACGGCCTGCCGGAGGTACTGCGAACGATCATCGCGGCGGCCGCGGCGCCAGGAAGGCAACTGGTGATTGCGTTGACGAGCGACGCGCATCTCGACGAACTGGGTCCGCTGCCGCAGAACACAATCGTGCGTCCGCAAATACCTCAAATGGAAGTCTTGCGGCGCGCAGCGCTGTGCATTACGCACGCCGGTTTGAACACCGTTCTGGAATCGCTTTATTACGGCGTACCGATGGTGGCGCTGCCGATTACCTTCGATCAGCCCGGCGTAGCGGCGCGTATTGCGTATACGGGCACGGGCGAGTTCATTCCAAAAGACAGAGTGACAGTGGAGCGGCTGCGCGACTGCGTGGCAAGGGTACTGACCGAAAGCCTTTATCGCGAGAACGCTCAAAGGCTGCAGCAGGCCATTCGCGCGAACGACGGCGTGACATGCGCGGCGGACATTGTTGAGAAGCGAACGCGGGCGCGTACGGACGGAAAGGATCGGAAGTTTCTAGTGGCGGCGGGGAGAGCCGTTTAGAAAACTAAGCATTCTTCGAAGCAACGTCGTTTTGCAAGCAGATCCGGATAGAAAAGAAGAGCGATAGCAAAGCAAGTTCAGACAAGAGCGAAGCCAAACAAATGCCAGAAGCAATTCTTTACGTACATGTCCCTTTCTGCTCAAGCAAGTGCCACTTCTGCAACTGGGTTTCGCCGGTGCCGACGAGCCAGTTGGTCCGCTCGGGGCATAAATTCCATGAATACGCGCTTGCCGTCATTCAGGAAATCCGTTCTGTCGGGGCGCAGTTGCGACATGCGGCCATCGAACCCAAATTGACGTACTTCGGGGGCGGTACGCCGTCACTGCTGGACGCGCCGGATCTGGCGTCGATCCTGGGCGAGCTGTTCGCTCAGTTTCCCAAAGGTTCAGGTTTTCTGGACAGCACGATCGAAATGAGTCCGGATACGGCGACCCCGGAGAAGCTAGCAATCTTGCGCGACGCCGGATTCAGCCGAATCAGTTTCGGAGTTCAGTCTTTTAATGAGAAGCGTGCACGGTCGATCGGGCGGGCACATTCACCGCTGACCGCTATTCAGGCATTCGAGTGGGCACGTCGAGCCGGCTTCAGCAACATCAACGTGGACCTGATGATCGGGTTCCCGGAAGAAACGGAAGCGGAGTATCTGGACAGCGTGGGGACGGCGCTCATGCTACAGCCGGATCATCTGTCGGTTTACATTTACAAAAAATTTCCAGGCACGGTGTTAGCGCGGCTGCTGGACAGCCAGAAGCTGAAGGCGTGTCCGCTGCCCCTCGCGGTAGAGCGATACTGCCGCGTAAGCGAGATGCTGCAAGCGGCGGGCTATGCGGAATACATGTTCCAGTTGTTTGGTAAGGAAGGTAAGCGCTGCTTTGTCGATTATCACTACTTCCATCTGAACTACGACTACATCGGCTTCGGGCAGGGAGCACATACGCTGTTGGGCGGCAGCGTGTATCAGCATAAGCAACCGCTACAGGAATATCTCAAGCGGCCTGGGCCAAACCACTCTTCCCTTGCGGCCAATATAGATACCCTCCTCGAAACCAAGTTCTTCGAGATGCTGCACACACAAGAAGGAATCGATCTGGAGAAGTTTCGGACACGCCTGAAAGTGAGCTTTGAGGATTCGGTGCGGAACTCCGCCGTATTGCGGCGGGCGGTGAAAAGTTTCGAGGAGAGCGAGGCAACCGAGACTACGCCGAACGGGTTTCGTTTGAGCGAGGGGCAAGCACGCGTGAAGTGGCTGGCCTGGCCATCGTACTTCGATCCGCCGCAAAAATCGGCGAGTCCCTTTACGGTGCTTCCGAACACAGAGGCCGCGGCAACTATCCAGGCAGCGGGCAACAACTTTTCCTAACGGCCAAAAACCCATGACTAACCTGCTAGCACAGACACTGAGACTCCGGCGCGACACGGTTTTCTTGAAGACGGACGGCGGTATTGTGTTTCGCGCCCGGAAGGGAACGTTTGCACTGAAGGGCAATCGCGTCTATCGGGATTTCCAGCAGATGCTGCCGTACTTGAACGGAGATACTACCGGCAGCGAACTACTTGGGAAGCTGCAGGAAGAGAACCGGCGTCCGGCGTCTGAGATGATCCGGGTCTTACTGCAGCGCGGCATCGTTCAGACAAGCGATCCGGCCGAGGAGGCTCGACTGGAGGCGCATACGGCGTCGGTGTTCAGATCCCAGATCGAGTTTGTCCGCCACTATGCGGACAAGCCGCATGAGCGGTTTTGGAATTACCGCGAGACGCGGCTGTTGTTGGCAGGCGGAGGCACGGCATACGGTAGCGCGGGCGCGGCGCTAGTGCGCAACGGGCTGCATACGTTGCATCTGAGCCAGGCGGTGGCGAAGCACACGAAGCCGATCAGCGAGGAGTGTGAACGGCTGCGCGGCCAGGGAGTGACGTCGCGGATTGAGTTTGCCGGTCTCGGGGGAGTATCGCCGCGAGTTCCGATGGATGTGGTCTTATATTGTTCCGAGCGGCCGAACCTGGCGGAGATACGGCGACTGAACGAACGGGCGGTTCAGTACGGGTTCGCGTTCTTGCCGGCGTACACCTATGCAGGAACGAGCATCGTTGGACCGCTGGTGACACCCGGGCAGCCCGGGTGTTGGGAGTGCGCAATGTTGCGCTGGTGCGACAACGCGAACGCTGAGTTTGCGAGCAGTTTCTGGAGACAGATGGCCCTGGGTGAGGACGCAGGATGGGCACATCGAGACACCTCGGAGATCGCTGCGAACATGCTGGGCAATATCGCCGCAATGGAAATCTTCAAAATGCGGGTTGGGCATTTCGAGCCCGAGTCGCAGTGCCGTTTATTGAAGCAGGATCTTTCGACGATGGAGTTGACGATCAAGACGATCGTGCCCCATCCGGATTGCACGGCATGTGGCATTGCCGCGCGACGAAAGGGTCCGATGTCCCAAACCGCTCCGGCGCCGGCGGAAGGAAAAGAAGCGCACGAGAAGCTCGCGCTGTGTTTTGACGGAGAGACCGGGATGCTGCGCGGCTACGACGACGAGGACATTGACCAGGTTCCGTTGCGATTGAGTTCGGTGCGGTTTGCGTGCGGAGAGGCGGGGCGTGAGCAGTCCGCACTGGGTTGGAGTTTGGAAGACAGCCACGCCGCACGCTTGCACGCCGTCACAAAAGCGATCCGGTACCGGCTGGCAAAAGCTGCTGGAGCGGGATTACGCAAGAACCTGATCCGGGGGGTGCGGGGACAGGAACGAATGGTGCGGCCCGAGGCCATTCTCGGATCGCTGAATAACGCATCCAAGGGAGTGACGCCGGAACTCTGCCTGCAAATGCGGGATCTTTCGACAGGCGAACAGATCGTAGTCCCGGCCGGAGCGGTGCATCCGGAGTTCGACCACGAACGGTGGTTCGATACGCAGCCGATGGGTGTAAGCGCGGCGCGGACGCTCGTCGAGGCACAAGCGGAGGCAGTGTTGTCGCTACACGAATATCGCGTTCTTGCCGGGTTGGCCCACGGCAGCCTGCGAGCGAAGCGTCTGGCGACGGAGAACGAAGAAGGCACGCAGTCGACGACGGCGTATCTGCTGGCTACGCGCCGCCATATTGGAATTGAAGACCAGGAGATCGCGGTGATCGCGGCTGGAGGTGGCGTATCTACGGCGCTGGTTACTTTCCGCGGAAATCCACTCTGCCGGGCGGCGAACGCAATTGTGGCAACCCGCTTTTCACTGCGAGAGGCGGTGAACGCGGTGCTGACGGAATCGATTGCACGGGCGCAGATGGAAAGCGACAGACGTGAGTGGCGGGATGTCGCGCTACGGACCGGACGCTATGAGCAAGCGGAGTTCGTGGTCGAGATCGGAGACGAAATATCGCTTGACGAAGCGCCTGACTCCACGCCGCTGGATGACCGGCTCTCGCAGGCGGTCAAGCGCGGCGAGCACTTTCTTTGGATCGAGACCACTCCGGCTGACATTGAGTGGACGGGTTTACTGCGAACGGTGAAAGCGTTGTTGGTACAGGATGTGACGGCATGACGGCAGGTGAAGCAAGGCAGGCGGAAGCAGTGTTTGGCGCGACGCTGCAGGCGCACCGGAGTGCGGGTGAGGCGATCGAGCTGTTGAAGCGGCGCATCGGGGGCCGCCTCAGGGGTGAACGCGTCATTCTGGACGCGCACCTGCTAGGCAACTCTTCAAAGCCGCCGGCGCAGTGGACCGGGGGGCAGCCTTCAGGACTGTTAGTGGTGCGGCTGGCCCCCGCGCGAGTGCATCTGGCGTTCTTTCCCGCATACGGGGGCGAGCTGCCCGAGCCGCCTTGTCCGGAATGCCTGAATGGACGCCTGAAATCGGTGTTGACGCCACACGAACAGGAAGCGTTGCGGCATGGAGCGCCGGTGGAAGGCGAAGGTGCGCCTTATCTGTTGGACACGGTGGCCGACAATATCGCTGTGCTGGCGAGCCGGCTCGTGAAGGAGCCGCGCACGGCGGAAGATGGGGCGCGCATTGTGTTCACTTTGAACCTGGTGTCGCAGGAGATTGCGGCCAGCCCGTTCTTGCCGGACGCATTCTGCCGGACGTGTCTGAGAGAAGAAGACAGCAGCGTAAAGCCGGCGCCCCTAGAACTGCGGGAAACGCTGCAGGCCAGATCGGGCAAAGGACGAATGAAGAGCCTGGCGGAGTATGAGTTTCCGCTGCGGGCGATGATCAATCCGGTTTGCGGCGCGGCCGGGACGTTCATGAGTCCAGGGCTTGCCCAGTCGGTGACAGCGCCCGTGTTTGGGGGTTACGTGCAGCGCTCGCATACCTGCGTACCGCGAACCGTGTCGTGGAGCGGGCTGTGCACGCGGGCGTCGGACAGCCGGATTGCGGGAATGTTGGAATCTCTGGAGCGGCAGGCGGGCATGTTCTCGCCAGTGGAGCGCACAGCAGTGTCGGACTGTTATGCGAACTTGCATGAGCAGGCGATGGATCCGGCGCTTTGCCTGGCATACGCCGACGAGTGTTTTGTTTTACCACTCGGGTTAACGAAATACGCATCCACGTTGCGGCTGGACTGGGTATGGGGAACTTCGCTACGGTCGCAGCGGCCGATCCTGGTGCCAAGACAGCTGGTGTTTTACGACTACAACATGGCTGACCAGCCGCATGTAGTCGACAACAATTCGAGCGGCTGCGCACTGGGGTCGTGTTACGAAGAGGCGATTCTGAAGGCGTTGTTCGAGCTGATCGAGCGGGACAGCTTCGTGATCACATGGACGCGGAAGCTGGCGCTGCCGCGAATTAACCCGGACAGTTGCAGCGATCAGAAAGCGCGCTTTCTGCTGGACCGTGTGCGGCACCTCGGCTACGACATGTTCCTGCTGGACGGGCGGCTGGATTTGGCGATTCCCTCGGTGATTGCCATTGGGAGGCGGCGCGACCGGGAGCTGGGCTCGTTAGTGGTCGGCGCGGCGGCGAGCACCGACTGCGAGGAAGCGGTACGCAGCGCGTTGTATGAAGCGGCGACTTCGATCGTGGAAGCACAGGGCATGGTGAAGGCCAGCGAAAAACATCTGCGCGAGCTGGCGGAAAACTTCGGGAGGGTGATCACAGTGGCGGATCACTCGCATCTGTACGGCCTGCCGCACATGGCGGACCGCATCCAGTGGCTGTACGGAAACCCGCAGGTTCGCAGCACGGAAGAGGCGTTTCCGCGCGAGGGCCGCTGGTATTCGCAAGGCAATATCGGCGAGGATCTGTCGTATTGTCTTGCGGCTCTGGAGCGGCGGGGTCTGCAGGAAGTGGTGGTGGTGGATATGACCACCCGCGAGCAACGCCAACTGGACCTGAAGACGGTGCGGGTCATTGTGCCGGGCCTGGCGCCGATCGATTTTGGACATCCGCGGAACCGGGCGGCCGGACTTCCGCGCCTGTTCAGCGCTCCGGCGCACGCCGGCTTGCGGCCGGTGGACAACAGCGATGCGCTGAATCCCTTGCCGCACCCGTTTCCGTAGCAGATGACGCATTGGGGAATAACTATGGACACACTGACCACTGCTGCTACGTTGGCGAGCGAAGCCGAGCAAGTGATCTCCTTTGCCGAGCGAGTGTTCCGGCGTGGAGATGGGCCGGATCATGTGGTGCCCCAATCACATGTGCCGAACTGGGGCGATCGTCCGGCGCGCTGGCGGCTGTATGTGGGGAAACCTCGCATTCCGCTGCCCACGATGGCGCAGCTTCAGGAAAGCTATGCGGGTCGACTCAGGGCTGCTCCAAAGCGGACTGATAAAGCACCCTCCTACGAAGAATTGTCGCTGGCTTTGTTTCTCGCACTGGGTCCCTTGAAGCGGAAGCTAGATATCAACTGGAACTCCGATGTGCCGCTGGTCGATTTCCGGCGGCAGGAATACACGCGCGGATGCGCATCGGGCGGCGGGCTGTACCCGGCTCAGTTGTATGTAGTGGCAGGAGCCGGGCAAGCGCCAGGCGCGGGCGTGTACCATTACGCGAGTTCCGAGCATGCATTGATTCCGCTGCGCTATGGAGACTTTACCGGCGCATTGGCGGACGCGATTGCAACGAAAGCAACCTATCCGTACTACCTGGTTGTGAGCATCGACTTCTGGATGAACTGCTTCAAGTATCACAACTTCGGGTATCACGTTTGTTGTGAAGACACGGGCGCGATGCTGGCGTGCCTTCATCTGATTTTCGATTCGCTGCGCGTGGAACACAGGAACATGCTGACGTTTGACGATGCGTTAGCAAATGAGGTGACGGGGGCGGATGGGCATACCGAGAGCGTATTTGCGGTGATTGGGCTGGGGCCGGAGACGATGCGTGACGGACTGCGAACCCGCATACCGGCGGGCGAAGTGGCTAAACCGTACCAGCGCTCTCGCACCGTACACATTCCGGAGCTACTGACTCAGGTGCATCGGGCCACGCTCACCAGCAGAGAGAGTGTGGCTGCGCTGCTGGCGAAAGCGGAAGAAGTGGAGCCCGCGATTCAGGGTGATGAGATGCCGCATGAAATGACGGCGGGACGGCTTGGGACAGCGATACGGCAACGGCTGCCGGGGGCTTTG
>CBAAAA010000025.1:0-249 GCA_964658695.1 uncultured Solirubrobacteraceae bacterium
GCACCCCCGCGCGCCCGTTTCCACATGGTTTCGAAAGGAAACAGCAGAAATGGCGCCGGGCCGACATGCATCATCACGCGCGAGAAGGTTTCTGGCGGCTGGTTCATCGCGTAATAGAAGCCAGCAAGCAGCAGCGAGTATAGAACCGCAAGCGAGGCGAACGTCTTGGCAATCCGCGCCCTCCAGACATGGCGCGCAGCGGGCTGTGCGGCGGAATTCTGTATGGCAGGGATGGAACTCATACGAAAC
>CBAAAA010000025.1:259-19608 GCA_964658695.1 uncultured Solirubrobacteraceae bacterium
AGGAATGATAGACAGGAATGATCTTCGATGCCCTTGACAACCATCCCGACTGAACCCATTGGCAGCATTCCGCGCCCGCAAAATCTGATCGATGCGATGGGCCAGTGGAATCGCGGCAAAATTGCACGCCAGGCAGTTGACGCTGTTGCGCAGGCCGCTATCGCGGACACCATTCGACGATTTGAGGCTACCGGGTCGCCCGTGATTACGGACGGCGAACAAAGCAAACCAAGTTTCGCGACATACTCCGTTCACGGCGCCGCCAACATAGATCCGGATGGTATCGTCCTTCCGTTCGAAGACGGCCACACGCGACAGTTGCCGCGGCTTACCGCAGGTCCCTTCCGATATGTCACGTATGCCGCGGAGTATCTAAGCGCGGCGAAGACACAAACGAGACTGCCAGTTAAGCAAGCCGTCATTTCCGCGTCCGCGCTGAGCTTGCTTTACCCGGAAGACGGCATCCCCGGCTATTCGAGACAACAGTTCCTGGACGATCTGGTAAGCGAAGCGGAACAAGACATCCGGCGATGTCTCGAGGGCGGCGCGTCAGCTGTGCAGATCGACTTTACCGAGGGCCGTCTTGCCCTGAAGCTCGACCCGTCAGGTCAGTTGCTGAAACAATTTATCGACCTGAACAACCGCGTACTCTCCCATTTCACAGAAGAAGAGAAATCGAAGATCGGCGTGCACTCCTGTCCTGGCGGAGATCGGGACGCAACGCACAGTGCCTCGGTTGATTACACGAAGCTCCTTCCGCAACTGTTCGAACTCGATGTTGCAAATTTCTATTTGCAGATGGCGAGCGAGCCGGATCGTCCGCGCGTTCTGAAGATGGTTCAAGATCTGCTTCGTCCACAGCAACGGGTGTTTGTGGGCGTCGTCGATCCGATCAATGCGGAAGTGGAAAGCCCGGAAGAGGTGTGCGCCCGTATCATCGAAGCTGCGGAGTTTATCCCGGCAGCACAACTCGGAACCACGGACGATTGCGGGTTTGCCCCTTTTCTCGATGACACTTCCACCGCGAGGGACCTGGCCTTCGCCAAGATTACATCGCGCATTCAAGGGACGGCGCTGGCAGCACGCCTGATGGGTTAAGAAACCTGTTGAGCTAAGGACTTTGATGGCTTAAGTTTGGGAACCGTCAGTCCGATTGGAACGGTCGTCGTGACCGAGACGCCGGGCCATAGTCGCCAGTAGCTTGGGACGCACATCGGGCCGGGTCCAGGGGCAAACGGCGATGCAGATTCCGCACGATGCGGCTTCCACGAAGTAGGGAATGCACTTGTCGAAATCGACATACCAACGCTCCACGCCTCGGACCATCTGTTTGTCCGGCAGGATAGCTGAGGGCGGGCAGGCGTTCGTACAGACTTGACACACCTTGCAGAATTCGTCGCCGCCGAACACATCGGGAGCGCCGGCGACGAGGGGCATGTCGGTGGTCACCGCCGCTAGCCGCACACCCGAACCGAAATGACGGCTGATCATCGAGCCATGCTTGCCGAGTTCGCCGAGTCCGGCCGCAATCGCCGGTGGGATGAGCGCAAGTGCGCCGGCAGAGGGTCCCGGGTGCGGCTTAGCAGTATAGCCTTGCGCTCGAATCCAATTGGCCAAAGCATAGGAGGCTCTGGTTCCGCGGGCATATTGATCTCCCACATCGCACACGCCGACGCCATTCGTTTCGTCGGACGGCACCTGCTTCAAGCGTTCGTAATTATGTGCCAGGGCAAGAATGATGACCCACGGTTCCTCGATCGTGTAGCCTTCGAAAACGTACAGCGGATTCATGGCCGCGACGCCGAAATCATCCGCCTCGTGCGAAAGTGCAAAAGCCTTGGCCTCAGCAGTGAGGATCTCTGCCGTGGAGGCGCTGCGCTCGAGTGCCACGGGGATAAGCTCAGGATAGGAATACGCGGCGGCAAACGCCTCTGCCGAACCCGGGCACTTACGCGAATTCTGTCGTGCCACAATCTGCAACTCGGCGTAAGGATGTTGATCGGGAGGATGCCAGAAAAAAGGCGAAGGTCTGCGTGGCTCTGTTTCTCCCAGCCCGTTAATCGGATTGCCGGACACCTTCAGTAATGCCAGGGTTTCCGGTTCCGGCTGGTACGCCTCGCGTTTTTTCTTTCCCGCTTTGACGATTGCGTTTCTCATTTCTCAGACTTTCCAGGATAAGATGGCATGCCTAACATCAGCAGTCCGCCGAGGAGCGAAGCGGCCGAGAATAGGAGGAGAAGACTGCCGTAGCTGCCGATGCGATCGAAGACCGTTCCGAGCAGCACAGAACCGAGCGCGGCTGCCACCGCATAAGCCGTCCACGTCCATCCATATAAGAGGCCGAGCCGTTCCAGACCGAAGTAGCGGCCCAACAAATAAGGCGCGACGTCGGATTCCCCTCCCATCGAAAACCCGATCAAGACGCATGCGGTTACGGCGGTTCCAAAGTTCTGCGCGTTTGCGAGCAGCCCCATGCCGGAAGCAGTGCCAAGAAGTAAGACCATACCGACGCGCGGTGCGAAGAAACGATCCAGCAGCCAGCCGGTTGCCAGCCGCCCGAGAAGACTGGCACAGCCTACGGACGCAATTGCATATCCCGCGCCGGTGGTGCTGATTCCTCGGTCTGTTAACAACGCCGATAGCTGGGTGACGATACCGGTGTTACTCATCGCACCGACGACCAGCGTCGCCAGCAGAATCCAAAATGCGCGGCTGCCTAAGGCAGACACCTCGCCGGCGGTCTGGACAGGAAGTCGCGGGACGATCGCCCGCTGCTTTTCCCGAACGAATGCCGCAGCAATCGGAAGGGCGATCAGGATCGGAAGCGCGCCGATGACCGCGTAGCTTTTTCGCCAACCTATGGCTGCTAGAAGCCGTTGCGCGAGAACCGGCATCACGACCATGCCCAGCGAAGAACCGACCATCATCAAGGCTAAAGCAGACCCACGCCGCCGGTCGAACCAGGTCGACACCGCACGGGCATAACCCATCTGCGCGGTTGCATTTCCAACGGCCCCGATCAGGATAAAGGTGGCGAACAGCTGAACCAGGTTGTTGCGCAACAGGCCCAGGGATGCGAACGCCGCAGCGAAGATGGCGATGCACGGCAGGATGACACGGCGCGGTCCGAATCGATCGAGCAAGTAGCCGAGACCAGGCGAGCAGAGTCCGAGTGTGAAGGAGGCACAAGCGAACGCGGCGGAGATCGTCTGCCGCGACCAGTGGAACTCGGCTGAAAGCGGTTTTATAAACGCGCTGAAGCTGTAGATCAGAATCGAGCCAAAACCGGCTGCTGACGCCAGTGACGCGGCCGCCGTGACCCTCCAACCGGGGTACCGCCAGGAAGTCTCGTCGTTTTCGGACTCGACGAGAGCCGCGTTGAGAGTTACCGTACTCATCAGAACAGCAGCTTCAATCCGAACTGCGTCAAACGCGCGGGACCCGCCGACAGAATTCTACCGAAGTTTGGTGAAGCAAGATCCGCCACCGGAACCGAGAAGTTGGGATGGTTGGCGATATTGAAGATCTCCGCTCTGAACTGGAGCGTGAAATGCTCGCGGATGGGGATGTCCTTCATTGCGGAAGCATCAACGTCGATCGCGCCCGGGCCCTGCGCAATGTTTCTTCCCGCGTTTCCGAATTGACCGGCCTGGGTGATTGGATTCAGGCGTTGATAGGAGGATCTGCCGATCCATTCATTCACCGTGTGGGGACCGGCGCTGGGATTGCCAATCAGGTTCGGCCGGCTGGCAAAGAAGGCTGATAAGGGCGGGCTGCTTGCTTGCAGCGAGACATTTGCACTGTCGTAAACGGTGAAGGGGGTTCCCGAATTGGCAGAGCCAATCACGTTGAGCTGCCACCCGTAGAACAAATCCTTACGCAAGCCCTGGAGTTGTGTCCCGAAGGGAATTTGCCATGACCCGCTAGCTACGAATCGACTCCGCGCATCGAATAGCGAGCGCCCGTGTTCCGCGCGCAAGTCAAACGGATTCTGAGCAAGGTCGTTCTCTCCAACCAGTCCGGTGCCGGAGGAATTATTAACGTTGATGCTCGAAAGGTAATCGAGTGACTTCGAGAACCAATAAGACGTATTGAAGGAAAACCCTTGCGCCAGACGATGGGACAAGCTTAACTGCGCGGCTTCATAAGTCGAGTTACTGCCGTAAGTCAGAAGCGCAACGGTAGCCAACTGGCACGGGCCATTGTTCGGGGCGCAGTCGGCATACAAGCGACGCCGATCAGCATTGCCGGAGGTGGCGCCTGGGCCGTAAATTGCGGGATCGTCCTCGATGTTGCGCGGCAACCGTGTGCCTTTCGTTCCAATATATTTCGCTTCCAGAACGTAATCCTTTGCGAAGGAACGCTGGATGGTGAAGTTCCAGTTCTGCGAGTACGGAGGCCGGGCAGTGCTGTCCATCGCGAGGATGGTAGAGGGATGAGCAAAAGTTCCGGCAACCGGAGTTAGATGGCCAAGATAAGGATCCGCGAAGTTGATCTTGCCGGTGTACTGATCGAACTGCGCCCAGGGCGCGGCACTTACCGAGGGATTCGCGGCGATGTTGATGCCGTTTGAGAACGGGTCATAGAAGATTCCGTAAGCGGAACGGATCGACCAGGTTCCACGCCCTGTGGGATCCCAGGCAAAGCCGAGTCTCGGCATAAAGGCTTTGGAGTAAACTGGCGCCAATCCCGAAGCGATGCCCGGATCTCCGGGAAAGAGAACGCCTGTCGGGGCGTCCGGATAAACCTTCGACTGGACGCCGGGCACAAATGTATTCAGACGATTGCGGATCTCTGAATAGGGCGCGATTACCTCCCATCGCAGGCCGTAGTTGATAGTGAAGCGTGAGGTCAGACGCCACTCGTCCTCGGCATAGAGGCCCGAGTTCCAGTTTCGAAGTCCCCGTCCAAAGTCGCCGAGTCCCTGATAGAACACGACGGGAGCGCCAAGCAGGAGATTCGCGAAAGCATCGCTGGTTGGGAACGAAGGACTGAAAATGATGAGGCCGTTGGGAACGGTTGCCTGATAAACATTCAGCTGAGTGCGAATGAAGTCGCCCCCGAGCTTCCAGGAGTGCCGGCCTCGGACCCAGGACAGAGCCTCGTCGACTTCATAGGTGTTCTGAGCCGAGTCGCGCGGGCCGCTGGTTGCGCCTCCGATGGGCGAGTAGCCGCTCACGTTGAAGTACGGCGGCCCCTGACCCAAGGCCGAAGCGGAAGGATATTCGAAGCCGAACGCAGAGGGCGGCGTCTGGTTTAGCCGCTGATCGAAATCGAACAAGAATCTCAGAAAAGAAACATGCAGGGAGTTGTTCAGAGTGGGCGAAAACGAATGAGTGTTGCCGAAGGATGCGGAGTCGGTGTTGAGATCGTCCCGCGTAGGGAATCCCGGCAGGGGCGATCCACGCAACGAAATCGGATTGAGATTGTTCCCGGTTGACCAGGCGTAACGCAGAAAGTATTGGTTTGTTTCCGAGGCGTTCCAGTCAGCGCGGCCGCCCACCTGATCGGTGTCGTTGTGCGTTACCGGCGTGGTGGTGTAAATGGTCGGACCAAGATTGGCAACCGGGTAAAGATCCGCGATCCTAATGCCGATGGGATTGAATGACGATGCGGGGACTTTCCCTCCCGGCACTTGTATACCGCCTTGGGCGTAATTGAGTAACGGGCTTGCGAGTCCGCTGAAGTCGCCATTGCGCTCTGCCACGCTCGGCACTGTCGAGGTGTATGTGATGCCTTGCCGGTTACGGAAGCCTTCGTAGTATCCGAAAACGAATAGTTTGTCTTTTCGAATCGGACCTCCGGCGGTGACGCCGAATTGATTCTGCTTCAGGGGTTCGACGGATTGAGAAAAGAAGTTCCGCGAATCCAGAACATTGTTCCGGAAGAATTCATACGCGCTTCCGTGGAGCTCATTGGTGCCGGCCCTGGTCACAACGGTGGTGGTAGATCCTGCGAACCCGCCGAACTCGGCCGGAGCGTTTAAGGTGATGATCCGAAACTCGTCGATTGCATCTACCGGCGGTTTCAGGGCAAAAGAACCGTCCATGCGATCCACATTCTGCGCGCCATCCACCAGATAGTTGTTTGACTCAGGACGCATGCCGTTCACCGCGTATCCCTGGTTGGCGCGCAGCGATCCGCCAAACTTGGCCATGGAAGGCGTCAGCGGCGCCACACCGCTCTGCAGCAAACCAAGTTGAGCGAAATCTCTCCCGTTTAAAGGGAGCTCGAGGATCTCGTGTCCTGTTACCACGGCGCCTAACGCATTAGTGGCCGTATCTACGGGAGGCGCGTCCGCATTCACCTGCACGGAGGTTTGCACGGTGGCCAGAGGCAAGCTGATCCGCAGTCGTATGGTTCGACTAACATCCACTGTAACTGGCTCTTGTACGACCGTGCCGAAGTGTGCGGCACTTACCGTAACTGCATACGCCCCGACCGCCACGTGTGGAACGCGGAACAGGCCGTCCGCGCCCGACTGCGCTTCCCGAATCTCACCACTCTCCAGATTCTTGACCGCGATGTGACCAGCTACCATCGCTCCCGAAGAATCAGCGACGATGCCTTCAATGACGCCGTCGGCATCTTGCGCGCGCAGACTGGCGATGGCCAAGAAGACCGATACAAATAGATACAGCCCCACTCTGGGGCGGTTAAGACTGATGGATTCCATATAGTGCGAGCTTTTAGGAAGTCTAAAGAAACTTGCGGAGGTCGTCTTCAGTCTTTAGGTGGAAGTCTGTCTCCACCGGGCTGTTGCAGAACGTTCGCGCGCTATCGCTCATAATGGACAACATCTCCGGGGCCATACTGATGAATCGTCGATGCTTCCTGCAAAGAGCCGGCATTTTAACTTCTGGACTCGCCTTGGCGGGTCCCGGAATTACAAGAGAGCAAGAGCCGCCTCAATGGAGAAAATTCGAC
This sequence comes from uncultured Solirubrobacteraceae bacterium, assembly GCA_964658695.1. Lineage (GTDB taxonomy): Bacteria > Acidobacteriota > Terriglobia > Bryobacterales > Bryobacteraceae > Bog-105. Next base: position 7,187 of record CBAAAA010000025.1, read on the forward strand.
ATCACTACACAAATCGAAATTTTGAAACCCTCAGGCATCACGCGTGTGTGGGCTCCGGTTGCATTGCCGCAGAACACGCCGTTTCAAAGGACGATTAGCAACACGCTTCACCATGAAGCCGGAACGGCAAGAATCGTCGAGAGCGGGCGAGGATTGAAAATAGTGGCAGCGGAATTTCCGCCAGGGTCCAAAGCGGCTCTCACGCTCACCACGCTGGTAGAGACAAGAAATTGGACCATAGATTTCTCAGCGCCCGGCAAACCAGGGAAAGCGGCACAGTCTGAATTGCATGCGTGGCTGCAACCGGGCAGGATGCTGCCGACCGACGGCATTGTGAAACAGCGCGCCACAGAGATCACCAAATCCGCCAAAACAGATGCGGAGAAGGCCCAGGCGGTCTATGAGTGGATTGTCGAGAATACGTATCGGAATCCAAAGACGCGAGGATGTGGAAACGGCGACATACGGTTCATGCTGGAGTCGGGAGACCTCGGGGGCAAGTGCGCCGATCTGAATGCGCTCTTTGTCGGGCTGGCGCGAGCTGCGGGTCTGCCCGCTCGTGACGTGTACGGCATTCGGATCGCCCCGTCCAGAATGGGATGCAGGAGTCTTGGAGTCTCATCCGAAGTCGTGACCAGGGCGCAACACTGTCGTGCAGAAGTTTACCTGACCGCTTATGGGTGGGTTCCGGTAGACCCCGCGGACGTGCGCAAAGTCGCGCTCGAAGAGCCCCCAGGCCATCTCTCGCTTCAAGACGACGCAGTGAAGCAGGTGCGAGCACGGCTCTTCGGATCGTGGGAGATGAATTGGTTGGCTTACAACTATGCGCAGGGAGTCGTGCTTCCCGGCAGCAGCGGTCCACCTGTCCACTTCCTGATGTATCCGCAAGCGGAAACTGCAGGTGGCCGGCTGGACAGCCTCGATCCTGGTGACTTTCGATATCAGATCACCTCTCGCGAACTTGGGTGAAGTTACGCTGGGGATGCAAGCACTATGCTCGAAACTCCTCTACCTTCCGCCACAGACAATTTAGACGGCCTGGCGCATTTGTTGGAAAAGCACGGGTATCCGCGACCGCAACTGCGGAGGGACAACTGGACCTCGCTGAATGGCTTGTGGGAGTTCGCTGCTGACGAGGCCGGCGCGTGGATGGATCCCCGCTCGGTGGAGTGGTCGATGAAGATAACGGTTCCATTCAGTCCTGAGACAAAGGCGAGCGGACTTGGACTTCAAGGATTTCTTCCGGTGGTTTGGTACAGGAGGAGTTTTGACCGCCCGAAAATGGCACAAGGCGAACGACTGCTGCTGCATTTCGGTGCGGTGGATTATTGCGCGGATGTGTGGGTGAACGGGACGAAGGTGTGTTCGCACCAGGGCGGGTACACGCCGTTTGACGCCGATATTTCGGAGGCGCTGCGGGAAGAGGGGCCGCAACAGATTGTGGTCTGCGCGCACGATGATCCGCTCGATCTGGCAAAGCCGCGCGGGAAGCAGGACTGGAAAGAAAAGCCGCACTCGATCTGGTACGTGCGGACCACTGGTATCTGGCAGAGCGTGTGGATGGAAGTGACGCCCGCCGCATACATTCACGTAATTCGATGGACCTCTAACTTGAAGCGTTGGGAGATTGGATTAGAGGCGCATGTCGGCGGGGTGCGCAGAGAAGGGCTGCGGCTGGCGGTCGTCCTGACGGTTGGGGATCTGGTGCTCGCGGACGACGTTTATTCGGTGGTGGCGGGCGAAGTGCACCGGCAGATTGCGTTATCTGATCCGGGCGTGGATGATTCGCGGAATGAACTGTTGTGGAGTCCGGACTCGCCCACCATCATCGAGGCGCGACTGGAATTGCGTGATGAACAGGGGCTTGTGATCGACCGGGTGCAGAGTTACACGGCGGTCCGTTCGATTGCCGTGCAGGGAGACCGGTTCACGTTGAATGGCCGGCCGTTGCTGCTGCGGCTGGTGCTGGATCAGGGTTACTGGCCGGAGAGCGGGTTGACTGCTCCGAACGATGCGGCGCTATTGAAGGATGTGCTGCTGGCGAAGCGGCTTGGTTTTAACGGCGTTCGTAAGCACCAGAAGATTGAGGATCCTTGTTACCTGTATTGGGCGGACCGGGCGGGCCTGCTGGTTTGGGAAGAGATGCCGAGCGCATACCGGCACACAAAGAGATCGATTGAGCGCTTGACGCGGGAGTGGATGGAGGTGTTAAACCGTGACAACAGCCATCCATGCATTGTCGCTTGGGTTCCGCTGAATGAGTCGTGGGGCGTGCCGGACTTGCCGCAGAGTTTTGCGCAGCGGAACTATGTGCAGGCGCTGTATCACCTGACGAAGACACTGGATCCGACGCGGCCGGTGATTGGGAATGACGGATGGGAGAGTGTGGCGACGGACATTTTAGGCATCCACGATTACGACAATCAGCCAGAGCGAATCCGGAGGCGATACCGGGAAGAGGATGTGGAATCGCGGTTATTGAGCCGCGAGAGGCCGGGCGGCCGGCTGCTGGTGGTGGACGCGAACAAAGAGATGGGCTTCGCATGCCAGCCGATTGTACTGAGTGAGTTTGGCGGCATTGCTTATTCGCACACGACGGATGGAAGTGACTGGGGCTATTCGCGTTCGAATTCATCGCAGGAACTGCTGACGGCGTACAAGGCGCTGCTGGAAGTGGTGCGATCGCTTCCCACCTTGGCCGGTTTTTGTTATACGCAGTTTGCGGACACGTACCAGGAGGCGAATGGGCTGTTGTATGCGAATCGAGAACCGAAGGCTTCATTTGAAGAACTGTCGGCTGCGACCAGCGGCGGAGGATCGCGCTTTCGGGGTCTGGAGGATTTGCGCTGGCGGGAGCTGCTGATGAAGGACCAGCGATGAGTGGGCGTCCGGTCCATCGGAGAGCCACCACGAGTGGCGGAAAAACCGGGGACCGATTTTGAAATGAAGGTGTTGTCGCTGCAATAGCGGGCTGCTAAGTATGCTTTTCGCCAGAGCTTCTTTGGAACCACGTCGTTAAGACCTCAACCCCTCGAATACCAGGCCTCTCTAAAAAGGCCTGCCGAGTCGGCCTGAGCCGTGGTGTCTCCTGACACGTAACCAGAACCTCAAGCTTTTAGCACCAAGCAAGTTACCCGCCGAGTCGATAATTTGACCTGAGATCGCAATGGGCCGGGCCAACAGCCGTGGCAGGCCCTGCAGGATTCTTTCCCGTTTGTGTAACGCTGGCGCGAGTTGGCTCACTACTGCCGTGAGCCCTTGTTAAGGACGCTCTAATTACTGAACGAAAGAAGGAATAAGAACATGTCAGACAACATTCGCAAAAGCACGCAGATTGAACCTCAGCGGACGCCGCTTGAAGAACTGGCGACCGAACTGGCCGTCGATGTCGAGGCTTTGGAGGAAAGACTGGAGATGCTCTCGTTCGAGGCTGCTACTTGCTGCATCGTTAACGGGTCGTGTCACATTAGCCCAGTTCACGAAGCCTAGTCGCGAAGGGTTGTGATCCGCGTTGATCTTTGGATTCAGATCGACGCGGAATGCATTTTTACAAAGCGAGAGTTTCTTATGAGTTTTGAAGATATATACCTGGCCGAGCGGCGGCATCGCGAACTTGAAGCAGACAGGCTGGTGGATGCGCTAAAGCCACTTGCACCAAGACGGACTCCGCTAGAAATGTCGTACGAGTTGATGGACGCGGCGATATTTCACATTCTCAAGCCGCCAGATGCCGAGACAAGGACTCAAATCACGCGATCGGCCTTTCGAGCGCTGCTGCTCAACAGAAATGTCGACCATATCCCTGCCTACGCGAGTCAGTTGTGCCATTACTTGGACGTTGACGACCCCGCAGAGGTAGTGAGCCAGGCACTGGGAGGTCAACTGTTTCTCTTCGCCGGATTTCACACCGGGCCGTATTGGTCGATCTTTCAGACGCTGGTCGAGAAGGGATTGCAGGTCAGCACACTGTTTCCGGGAACGCTTCAGAACAAACGACAGGAGATTGTTGACGTTTTCTCGGCCGTGGCCAGCCACTTCGGTTCATCTTCGACGCTCGATCTGATCAGTCTGGATGATCCCAATTTCCTGATCCGCCTTCGATCGAGTACTGCAGCGGGCCGGCAGCTGGTTGTTTTCCTGGACGGAAACAGCGGGACCGTAACGCAGAGAAATGACAAGCGGGATGTCGATCTCGAATTCTTTCATTCCAAGGTAACGGTAAAGACCACGATTTTGCGGCTGGCCGACATTCTGGGCTTGCCGCTGGTCACGTTTAACGCCGTGCGGCGAGACATCCGCCGAACTTTGTTTCTGGACCCGCCGCTCCAGAATGCCAAGAAGCGTCAGTATGACGAACTGGTGACCACGGTTTTCGGAAGGCTCTTTTCGAGGCTCGAAAAAGAGCCCGCACAGTGGGAAGGCTGGCTGTATTTTCATCAATATTTCAGCCCGGCTTACCGGACGTCGCTCGAGTCGGGAGGCGGCCCGGTCTCGCTCGAGAAAACGTCACGCTACTTCATTCAGCAACGCAGCGACGAGAGCGACCTGCTGTTTGATAAACAGACCTACAAACAATATCGAGTGAATAAGCGAGCGGGAGCACAGGCATGAGTGTCAGAACTTCGGACTTCAGTGAGTGGTTGCGGCGGCTGGAGCAGTTGCCCGCATCTACTCAAAGTATTGTTGCGGAAACTCTGCTCGAGCATAGCCTTGAGTTGTATGTGAACTCCACAGAGCAGTGTAACTTTCGGTGTAAGTACTGCTATGAGGACTTCGCCAAGGGCCGTATGACGCAAACCGTGGTGGAAAGTGTAAAGCGATTTCTGGTGAAGCGGATGGCCGGGCGCAAGCGCCTTTACCTGAACTGGTTCGGCGGTGAGCCGCTGATCGCTTCCGACATCGTTCTCGACATCTCGCGGTACGCCAAGGCACTCTGTGAAAGCAGCGATATAGCACTTACCGGCAGTGTTACGACGAACGGCTGGAATCTTGGGCCCGCGCTAATGTCTGAGCTCGTCTCAGCCGGTCTTTTGTTTTACCAGATCACGCTAGACGGCGATCGAGAGAGCCACAACAGCATGCGGGTGCGCGCCGATGGCAAAGGCACGTTTGACGAGATCTGGAACAACTTGCTTGCCCTGCACCAAACGGACCTGAAGTTTACGGTTCTGCTGCGCGTCCATCTGCGACCCGGAAATCTGCCGGGCATCCGCTCATTGTTCAGTCTGGTTCGAAGAGAGCTGGAGGGAGATCAGCGCTTTATGCTTGGTCTGCATCCATTGCTGGATCTTGGCGGTCCGCTGCGTGGCTCATTTGAGACGCTTTCGGACAAAGAGTGCATCGCACTCTGCTCGGATTTGAAACGAGAGCTGGGAGACCAGCTGATTGTTTACGGAGACGGGGCTGGTGTCGACGATTCGGCCAAAACAGAAGGGTGCGGCCTGGCTGTTTGTTACGCGTGCAAAAGCAATTCCTTCCTGATTCGATCTGACGGTTCGATTGGAAAGTGCACAGTGGCTTTGAATGCCGACTTCAACGCGGTCGGGGTTCTAAATGCCGATGGAGAGTTATCCCTCAATCAGTCGCGTTTCAAGAAATGGACTCATGCGCTTTACACGCTGGAGCCGGCGCATCTGGAGTGTCCGGCAAAGCTTGGCACAGCTTATTTCGGAGAGGCGAACCTGATCCATGTCAGCGCCGCAAACTGATCCATCCCTCTGCTTTGTCCCGACGGACACGATTATCGACACCGGCCGGGTGGCGCGCTGCCCTCTTACTGAATGGAGCCGCCAATTGCTGCTGGCGATCGAGGCGTCTTTGAAGACAGTGCCGACGCTGGCAGCGATTCGGCAGGGATGCGGCGCGCTGAATAATGCCGCACTATTGATTGCGCACGCCGGGCTGCCGGAAGCGGCGGAGTCAATCTGCCATTCTCAGCTTCTTTGGCTGGATATGCTTTGCGATCGGTTCTCACGGATTGAACTTTCAACGCTGGCGATCGACCCATGGGTGAACCTTGGACGGCTCCGCCGCCGTTCGCGCGACTATGGCCGGGCGCTGGACGTCTTCCGTGCTTTGCAACCGACTGCCACCGGAGCAAGTCTTCGACTGGGAAAGCTCGAAGTGCAGGTCTCTGAATGCTTTCGCCAAACGGCCGAGCCGATTTACGTCTACGAGATGCTGCGCACCTACCTGCAAGCCGGAGACTTGGAAAGCGCCCTGCGGTTTGCGGACGAGTTAGTGCAACCCTTGCAGACAGGCAGTGTGATGCTGAAGACCGAGTTAGTAATTCAGGTGTTTCTCCGGTATAACGAACCTACCCGCGCCTTGCCGCTTCTCAAAGAAATGCCTTGGCCAAAAGACCGGTTCGGGGTGATGGCGCAATCTTTTTATACCGCGGTCGCACTGCACGCGACAGGGCGGGGGGCTGCCTGCGAGAAGGTACTGGCCTGGCAGGGGCCGCACATCTGTAGCCATCTAAGGCGGCGCGATGTGACCACGAGAGATCTTCGTTTTGGGATCGAGGTATGCAGGCTTGCGCTGCACGCCAATCAACACGACCTCTTTGCGGACGTGTTGGCCGCGGGATGCTGTGCGGTGCTGCGTCTTCGCGATGTGCCGATGGCCGCACAACTGATGCTGCTAGCCACGCGACACCACTCTTCGGCAATGATCAGAGAACTCGGGGATGTGGAGTGTCTGGTGATGCAGTCAGGCTATCGCTCATTCACGCCCCAACGGATGACATCGGAAACCGCTGACTCGGTTGCCGCGCTGGAGGAAGCGATCTCTCAACTTGTGTGCTGCTCTGCAAGCGCGGTATGCGCGTGAAGGGGGAGTGTTGAAATGGACGGGCTTCCCGTTTGCATTGTCGTGGACGGAACTTATGTGAAGGTGAATGCGCGTTTGCAGCCGCTCGTTCATCTTCTCGCAGACGGTTGTTCAGAGGCGGACTTGCGGGGTGAGATCGACGCTCTTAAACCTGGACACAGTTACACCGTCCTCGAATTGCGCGAATTTATCAACAATCTGTTCCTGCGGCATAGTCTCGCGATTGATGAACACGGCATCACATCTTGCGCGGTCTGGCGTCTGTGCTCGACGATAACCGGCAAGACGGTCGCGGGCATGGAGTCTGCTCTAAGATGCCGAGTTACGGTAGTTCCCGAAGCCCCCGCGAACAGGGTGGCTCAGGCACTGAGAAGCTTGTACACATGGCCGGGTTTTAGTCTCGCGGCCCTGGTCTGCGGGCTGATGAATGCGGGTTACCTTTTCCGGTTCGGGCTTGCATCCCTTTCTCCGGACCTGCTGTTCAAGTCGATTCACCAGGCGACCGCACTCAGTGTGGCCGTCACAATTCTCGCGGTGTTGTTCTCGACTCTGTTCCATGAAGTGGGCCACTGTACCGCGGTCGCTGCCTTCGGTTTGCGGGTACGCCGTATCGGCTTCGGTATTTACTGGCTCTCGCCAGCGCTGTTTTCAGACGTATCCGCTGCATGGACGCTCAAGCGCCGGCAGCAGGTAGCCGTTGATTGTGGCGGGATTTATTTCCAGGTGGTTCTCTGCAGCATCTATGCGCTGTGCGCGTCGCTCATCGATTCGACGCCAATGCAAAATGCCCTGCGCATCGCCATTGTTGCCAATATGATCGCGATGGTAACTTCACTCAATCCGATTATGAAATGCGACGGCTACTGGATTGTTTCCGATGCAATGGCGATCCCCAATCTAAGGCGCGAATCAGAACGTGCGATGCGTAATTTTGGCCGGCGCCTATTCGGCCAAGGCAACCGGATATCCGCAGCTGAGAGAAAGTCCGGGGGGTTTCTGCTTGGATACGGGATACTGTCGATCCTGTTCAGCGCTCTAACGCTGCTGTTGTTTGGGATCGTGATCTGCCGGAATGCAGCGGAAGCAATTTATTTCCCTCGAGAGTTGATTGGCGTTCTACACCGCGGAGCAGGATCGGCGAATTTGGGCCCGGAATGCTCGCATCTTGCGCTGGAGTTACTGAAAGTGCTGCCTGTTGCCTGCGCCCCTATCGCTTTCCTGAGCGCTACCTCGGCGCTCTCAGGATTCTTACGAAGAACGTTCTCGGATCGGGAGTAAAGCGCCCCCGCTTCATGTTCCAGAAGCCAATGTTTTCGACGGATGCCGCCGCCATAGCCGGTGAGTGAACCATTGGCGCCGATCACGCGGTGACAAGGTACGACGATGCCGACCGGGTTGGAACCATTGGCCAGGCCGACGGCTCTTACCGCAGAGGGACGTCCGATTCGTTGTGCAAGCTTTGCGTAGGAGACTGTGCTCCCGCAAGGTATTTCGCGCAATGCGTCCCACACTTCACGTTGAAACGGTGTTCCCCCTGTTTGCACAGGTAATGCGGCGATTGCTTTCAGGTCTCCTGCAAAGTAAGTGCCAATGGCGTCCGATAGCCGGTCTTCTCCATGCGATGGCTCAAGCTTGAATCCGTTCTCGCCATAGTGAAGACGCAGCAGGCGGTGCATACGCGTTTCGTAATCGCTCCAGTCAACTGCGCGTAAATTCCCATTCCGATCCGCCACGATTAGTAGTTCGCCGATGGGTGTCGCGATTCGATCGATCGACAGACGCAAAAGCTCAGCCATTCAGGCCTCCCCGATTTGTTGATTGGGCGGTGCTGGCATCGACAGCCCACAGATGTTGCGCGGCATATGCGCGCCAGGGACGCCACGACTCGGCTCGGTCCAGAAGACTGATCGAAGTGGATGACACGCCGTCCAGCTTGGCTGCACCGCGCAGCAGCCCGATGTCAGATGCGGGAAAGGCGTCCATCTCGCGAATGGCTCTTAAGGCGATGTAGTGGGCGGTCCATTCACCGATGCCGCGAATGGAGCGGAGTCGCAGAATGGCTTCTTCGATCGTGCCAAAGGGACGGAACAGATGCGGGTCAGTTACGACGGCTTTGGCCAAAGCCTGTAGGGATGACTGACGGGCGCCTGGCATAGTGAGACCAATGGATTCGCAGGATGCGAGACGCTCCGGTAGCGGAAAGGCGTGCGAAAGGCCGGGGTGATTGACATATGCGCCCGGTACAGCGACCCCGTGAATGGCAACAAGTTGTGCGGCGAGACGGCGGGCTGCCGCCACGCTTATTTGCTGGCCAAGAATGGCGCGTACGGCGAGTTCAAAACCGTCCCATCCGCCCGGCGCGCGCAAGCCGGGGCGCTGTGCGACTAGCGGGGCAAGTAGCGGGTCCGAGGAGAGGTGGGTATCGATGGTCTCAATGTCTGCGCCAAGATCGAAGACGCGGCGGACGCGGGTCACGATGGCGGGAAATGATTTGACATCAGGGAACCGGATTGTGACGCCAAGGCTCTGACGATGCGGACGGTGAGTGACTTCCACGCTGCCGACCGAGCCGCCAATTTCGACGGTGCGTAAGTAAGCTCCGTTCTCGACAACTTCGACGCCGGGAATAGCACGCCCTTCGAGGTAGGCCAGCATGGAGGCCCAATCGTAGGGAGGCTGATAACGCAGATGCAGCGAGACGCCGGCATCGGCCGGATGTGCAGACGTTTTTCGACGTAATGCGCTGGGAGGACGATCAAAGAGGTCTCGAAACTTTTCGTTGAAGCGCCGGATGCTGCCAAAGCCGGCCGCCAGCGCGATATCAGTCATCGGCATGCTGGTCTGATGGATCAGCTGTTTGGCAAAGAGAACACGGCGTGTTTGTGCGACCGCAATGGGCGAGGCTCCGAGGTGCTGCTGGAATAAACGCCTCAACTGGCGCTCGCCCAAGCCGAGGCGGTCCGCCAGAGTTTTTACGCTTGCGCCCGCACTGTCGAGAGCGCCATCGGTGATCAGGGCGAGGGCGCGTGAGACAGTGTTCGATGTGCCGCGCCAGGAGGCGAGATCCGGCGCGGTCTCCGGACGGCAGCGCAGGCAGGGACGAAAGCCTGCATCCTGGGCCTCTGCCGCTGAACGAAAGAAGCGGCAGTTGACAAGCTTTGCGGTGCGCGCGGGACATACGGGCCGGCAGTAGATTCCGGTTGACGCGATGCCGACGAAGAGCCAGCCGTCGAAGCGGGCATCGCGGCACTGCAACGCGCGGTAACAAATTTCCCGATCCGGCAGTTCCACATACAAAGGGTCTCACTTGTCGGCATCATGCACTGGCGATTTTCGGACATGTTAGCCAAAGTGTGCCTTTACGTTGCGGAGCGAACTTGTGGCGATCACGCGTTTGAAGAACGCGACCAGGTCATCGGCGTGATGGTCGAAGGTGAAGAGCTGGCGGTGTTTCCAGACATTGGTGCGGAGTTGTTGCATGCGCGCCGAATCGCGGAATTGTTCACCGAGCTCTCGCATGTCGGTGCAGAAAATTCCGACGTCGAGTTTGCGGGCGAGAGACTGGGTGGCGACAATGGCGTCCCGGTTGTCGTATTGAAGCAGCGGCAGGCCGGCGGCCATGAGTGTTGCCAGGCGTGCAGGAAAATTCAAGTCATCCCAATAGGCGGAGGCGAGATTGCCCCGGTTCTCGCTCTTCTTGAAATGCAGCCATCCGGCGTCGTAGCGGGATAGCTCTGTGAGCCACTGAGCGGGACTGACATGAGAGTGCAGGTGCATGTAGCCTGGCGCGGCGCGCTTCGCTTCTTCGACCCAGGGCTTCCAATCGCTGTGCTGCAGGTCGCCGTAGAAATGTAAATGGATGTGTTCGGCAGCTAGGCCGGCCAGATGGCCGGGTTCCAGACCGATAGGCCGGCCAGGGACGACGGTGTGGAAGTGTCCATCGGACTCAGAGAGCCGCGGGCTGGGGATACCCTCGAACCATTCGCGTTTCGGCAAATCGCCGTCGAGCAGCATGGTTCGTCCGTGATCGTTGCATCCGGGGACGACGGTGTTGAACCAGTCGCGCAGTTCGGGGGAGCTATAGATCTGGCCGTCACTGAGGGTATGCAGATCGATCATCTGCGGCCAGGTCCCGTGTTCGAGGCAGAGCCACGGACCTTCTTTAAAGTGCCAGACAAACGGGATTCCGAGATTGGCCTGCAGCACTTCGTGCGCGAGGGGGACGGCCTGCCAATTCAGCAGCGCGTAGATAAGATCGGGCTGCAGTTCCTTGATGGCGTTGCGCCAGTCGGAGAACGGGAGATCCTTGATATTGCCGAACGGCAGTGGGCCGACGGTGTTCAGCCACCAGGGACGCCGCATCCAGAGTCCATAAAGCTGATGGCCTCGTTCTTCAAGTGCGAGGATGCGGTCGGGGTTGAAGGCGAGCTCACCCACGAGCAGAATTTTCAGACCGTGCGGGGCAGGTGACGTTTGGGGTCGCTCGCGATAACGGGCGTACTGGGCGCATTCATCGATGTAACTACCAACTGAGGACTGGAAACGCATGGGGTGCTTGACCTGATAGCGGGACCGATAAGGATTGAGACCGCCGCCCATGTTTTCGCGGATTGTTTTGTGGTGCTGTTGAGGATGGTCGACCCATTCGCAGGAGATCTCGCCGGTTGCACGAAAGGCGCCGTGTTGCCGGAGGCGAGACCAGAACAAGCGTTCGAGATCGTCGCTCACGAGTTCGTGCCGTTCAATCCAGCGTTCGGGTGTGCGGCGATGCAGCACCTGAACAAGCTGCAGCGGAAAGCCTGGGATCTGTCCCGTTGCTGTGTGTCTTTCGTGGAAGCGGATGCCGGAGTAAACGAGAACAGCTTCCGGATGAGCATTGAGGTTTGTGAGCAGAGAGGCCAGATGGCCGGGATAGTAGATGTCGTCGGATGGCAGATAAGCGATGTGTGGAGCGCGCGCCTCACTCAGGCCGAGATTGAGCGCCTGTGCGAGGCCGTTATTCTCCTGAGAGCGGAAATAGCGGATACGGGACTCGGCGAGGTGCTTGGCGATGAGGGAAGGCGTTTCGTCAGAGGAGCCGTCGTCAATGATTAGCAGCTCCCAGGTGCAGTCAGTCTGCGCAAGCAGGCTTTGGATTGCGCGGCGCAGGAAGGATGCCTGATTGTGAGTGGGCATCAGGACTGAGATGTCGGGCTGCCCTGGGTTAAGGGAGTTGTCGCTCGGTGTCATTTGGCAGGCTGATGAGGTGTGTTGGCTGAGATCTGGGAGATCCAAGTGTCCACTGTGAGTGCGGATGCGGGATCGAGCGCTTCGGCCTGATGGAGCCTTGCGACCGCTTCGTCGTATTTTTTCTGTAACGGAAGGGTAAGGCCCAATTTGGCGAAGGCGAGTCCTGCTTCCTCAAAGCGCTTGGGAACGGAAACGGATCGATGATCAAGGCATTGCCCGTCGATTCCCGGTAGATGTACAGGAGCGGAGAGAGCGTGAGTGCGGCGAGTGCGAGCCGACCGAGCGTGAGCTGGTTCAAGACTGGTTCGAGGAGAGTAACCAGGGGCGTTGGCGTGCTCGGCCGCACGGTCGAGGGTGAACAT